>CAUBHZ010000009.1 GCA_958435885.1 uncultured Intestinimonas sp.
AGGGCCAGGGCGGCGGTGGTGCCGTGGGTGCCGCAGACCTCCAGGCCCATCTCCTCCAGGATGCGGGCCACGGAGTCCCCGATGGCGGGGGTGGGGGCCAGGGAGAGGTCCACAATGCCGAAGGGAACCTCCAGCCGGGCGGAGGCCTCCCGGGCCACCAGCTGCCCCATGCGGGTGATGCGGAAGGCGGTCTTTTTGATGGTCTCTGCCACCACGTCGAAGGGTTCCCCCTTCACCTGCTGCAAGGCGTGGTGGACCACGCCGGGGCCAGAGATGCCCACGTTGATGACGCACTCCGGCTCACCGGCCCCGTGGAAGGCGCCGGCCATGAAGGGGTTATCCTCCACGGCGTTGGAGAACACCACCAGTTTGGCGCAGCCAAAGCCCCCGGCACTGGCGGTGAGGTCGGCGGTTTTCTTGATGATCTGCCCCATCTCGGCCACGGCGTCCATGTTGATGCCGGCTTTGGTGGAGCCCACGTTCACCGAGGAGCACACCAGTTCCGTGGTGGCCAGGGCCTCGGGGATGGAGGCGATGAGCTTCCGGTCAGACTGGGTGAAGCCCTTCTGCACCAGGGCAGAGAAACCGCCGATACAGTTGATGCCCACGGTCTTGGCGGCCCGGTCCAGGGCGGCGGCGAAGGGGACGTAGTCGTTGGTGTCGCTGGCAGCGGCCACCAGGGAGATGGGGGTGACGGACACCCGCTTGTTGACAATGGGGATGCCGAACTCCTTCTCAATGGCGGCGCCGGTGGCCACCAGATGCTCTGCCCGGCGGCAGATTTTGTCGTAGATTTTCTGGCAGGCGGCCTGGGGATTGGGGTCAGCGCAGTCCAGCAGGGAGATGCCCATGGTGATGGTGCGGATGTCCAGGTGCTGCTGGTTGAACATCTGTACCGTTTGGAGAATTTCCGAGGAATTGATCATAATGGCTGTTTCTCTCCCTTCTCAGATCCGGTGCATGGCCTGGAAGGTGTCCTCCCGCTGGGCCTGGATGGCCAGGCCGGACTGGTTGCCCAGGGCGGCCAGCTGGTCGGCCAGGTCGCCGAAGGGGACCTTGCACTGGCTGGCGTCCACCAACATGACCATGGTGAAGAGGTCGGGGGGGAGGATGGTCTGGGTGATGTCCAGCACGTTGACGTTCTGATGGGCCAGGGCCTGGGTGACTTCGGCGATGATGCCCACCCGGTCTTTGCCGGCGACGGTGATGACTGCGCGCATAGTAGGAATACCTCTCTTTTAAAATGATAATGATGCTCTGGTTCTTGGGGGCGCTGGAGGGAAGGGCGCTGCAGATGGACCAGCCATCCACAGCGCCGCTGCGCGGGTGCACAGGCCTTACCCTGGCAGTTCGTCCAGGGTAAGGGAAAAGGCGGGGAGGAACTCTTGCAGGAAATAGTCCAGCTCTGGCAGGTGGTAGCTCTCCAGAGCCTCCAGGGTTTGCTGGGCGGCGGACTGGAACTCCCGGTTGCCTGCCTTCAGCTCCTCCAGACACTTGAGGTGGGCCGAGAGCTTGTCAGCGGCCTTCACCAAGGCCTGGACCTCCGGGTCGGGCTCAGACAGCAGCGCGGCGAAGGCAGGCTGCATCTCCGGCGGGAGCATGGCCGTGAGCCGGGCCGCGGCGTTGGCTTCCACGGCCTTGTAGGCGGCCTGGATGGTGTCGTTGGCGTACTTTACCGGGGTAGGAAGGTCCCCGGTGAAGATCTCCGGGGCGTCGTGGTACAACGCCACGGCGGCCACGTGACCGGGGTCGATGGTCCCGCCGAACTTGTCCCGGCGGATCACCGCCAAGGCGTGGGCCAGAACGGCCACCATGTGGGAGTGCTCCTGGACGTTCTCCGGGTCGGTGTTGCGCATGAGGCCCCAGCGGCTGATGTAGCGCATCCGCGCGATGTAGGCAAAAAAGGAATGAGACATAGTAAACTCCCGTAAAAAACGGCTTGTGGCACACTGCGGGATGTGGTACAGTAAAACAAGATTGCCTGCAAGCCCCCAAGATACCCCGCCATTATACCAGACCCGGCGGGAAAAGGAAAGGGGTTTTCCTAGATCGGAGGAGACTGCCCATGCGCATCGCCCTATATACCCTGGGGTGCAAAGTGAACCAGTACGAGAGCCAGGCCATGGAGGCCCTGCTTTTGGCCCGGGGCCACCACTTGGTGCCTTTTACCGACCAGGCGGATGTGTATCTCATCAACAGCTGCACGGTGACTGCCACCAGCGACAAGAAGTCCCGTCAGGCCGTCCGCCAGGCGCGGAAACGGGCCCCGAGGGCCCTGGTGGCGCTGTGCGGCTGCTATCCCCAGGTCTCCCCCGAGGCGGCGAAGGAACTGGAGGCTGACCTCATCGGCGGCAGCGGGGACCGGCGGGCCTTTCTGGATTTGATCGAGCAGGTGGCCGCCCAGCGGGAAAAGACGGTGGCCCTGGACAACCCCTTCCACCGAGCGGGGTTTGAGCCCCTCCCGGCGGGAGGGTTGGAGGGCCGTACCCGGGGCATGCTGAAGGTGGAGGATGGGTGCACCAATTTCTGTGCCTACTGCATCATCCCCTACGCCAGAGGGGCGGTGCGGTCCCTGGCCCCGGAGGGGGCCGTGGCCCAGGCGAAGACCCTGGAGGCGGCGGGCTATCAGGAGATCGTGGTCACCGGCATTGAGCTGTCCGGCTACGGCCGGGACCTTCCCGGCCGGCCGGGACTGGCGGACCTGGTCGAGGCGGTGTGCCGGGCGGTCCCTGGGCTGCGGGTGCGGCTGGGTTCCCTGGAACCCAGGACGGTGACCGAGGACTTCTGCCGCCGGCTGGCGGCCCTGCCCAACCTCTGCCCCCACTTCCACATCTCCCTCCAGAGCGGGTGTGACGCCACCTTGGCCCGGATGAAGCGGAGGTACGACACCGCCCGGTACCGCCAGTCGGTGGACCTGCTCCGGGCGTTTTTCCACCGCCCCGCTCTCACCACCGACCTGATCGTGGGCTTTCCCGGGGAGACGGAGGAGGAGTTTCAGCAAACCCTGGCCTTCCTCCAGGATTGCCGCTTTGCGCGGATGCATATTTTCCCCTACTCCCGGCGGAAGGGAACGCCGGCGGCCACCATGCCCCACCAAGTGCCCAACGGGGAAAAGGCGGACCGGGCCCACCGGGCCGCAGAAGTGGCCAGCGCCATGGAGCGCAGCTGGCTGACCAGCTGGGTGGGCCAGACCGTCCCCGTCCTCTTCGAGGAGGAAAAAGGGGGCTTCTGGCGGGGATATACCCCCCAGTATGTGGAGGTGTTCGTCCAGGGGGCGGGCCTCCACAACCAGATTCGAACCGTCACCATCACTGCGGCAGGGGACACCCACGTCTTCGGCCAGCTGACCCAGGAGGAGAACCCATGAGCAAAGCCGATGAACTTTTTCAGGAGAACTGCCGGCAGATCCTGTCCCAGGGTACGTGGGACACGGACCTGCCCGTCCGCCCGCGGTGGGAGGATGGAACCCCTGCCCATACCATTAAACTGTTCGGCCTGGTCAACCGCTACGACCTCCGGGAGGAGTTTCCCATCCAGACCATCCGCCGGATGTACCTGAAAAGCGCTGTGGATGAGCTGCTGTGGATTTGGCAGAAGAAGTCCAACAACATTCACGACCTGAACAGCAGCATCTGGGATGCCTGGGCCGATGAGACCGGCTCCATCGGCAAGGCCTATGGGTACCAGCTGGGGGTGAAGCACCACTACCCCGAGGGGGACATGGACCAGGTGGACCGGGTGCTCTATGATCTCAAGCACAACCCCGCCTCCCGGCGGATTTTGACCAACCTGTACAACCACCACGATTTGAGTGAGATGGCCCTCTACCCCTGCGCCTACTCCATGACCTTTAACGTCACGGGGAAGACCCTGAACGCCATCCTCCACCAGCGGTCCCAGGATATGCTCACCGCCAACGGGTGGAATGTGATGCAGTACGCGGTGCTGGTCCGCCTGCTGGCCCAGGTTTCCGGCCTGGAGGCGGGGGAGCTGGTCCACGTCATCGCCGACGCCCACATCTATGACCGCCATGTGCCGGTGGTGGAGGAGATCATCGCCCGCAAGCCCTACGACGCCCCCAAGCTGTGGATGGACCCGTCGGTCACCGATTTTTATGCCTTTACCACCGAGAGCTTACGCCTGGAGGGCTATGAGGCCTGGCCGCTGGCGGCCAGGATCCCGGTGGCCGTCTGAGGGGGGAGCGCTGTGAACATCCTCATTTCTGCCTGCCTGCTGGGCCTGCCCTGCCGGTATGACGGCACCGGCAAGCAGTGGGAGGGAGCGGCCGCCCTGAAGGCCGCCGGACACCACCTGGTCCCCGTCTGCCCCGAGCAGCTGGGAGGCCTCTCCACGCCCCGGCCTCCCGCCGAGCGGGTGGGGGAGGAGGTCCGTACCAAGGCCGGAGCCGACGTGACAGAAGCCTACCGCCGGGGGGCGGAGGGAGCCGTGGCCCTGGCCCGCCTGCTGGACTGCCCCTGCGCCGTGCTCAAGGCCCGCAGCCCCTCCTGCGGCAGCGGCACCATCTATGACGGCACCTTCACCGGCACCCGGGTGCCCGGGGACGGGGTGGCCGCCGCCGCCCTGAAGGCGGCCGGCGTGGCCGTCTTTACCGAGGAGGAGGGGGAGGCTCTGGAAGGCTTCCTCCGGGGCGGACACTGGAAGGCCATCGTGGCCGCCGATGAGGCCTGGGGCATCGGCAAGGACGGGAACCAGCCCTGCTACATCCCCGCCGACCTGAAGCGCTTCAAGGCCCTCACCACCGGCCGCGCCGTCATTCTAGGCCGGAAGACCCTGGCCACCTTCCCCGGGAGACGGCCCCTGCCGGGCCGGCGGAACCTGATCCTCTCCCGGGACCCGGACTTTGCCCCGGAAGGGGCGGAGGTCTTCCGGGATGTGGAGACCCTGCGGGCCGCCGCGCCGGAGGATGCCTTCGTCATCGGCGGTGGCGCCGTCTACGAGCAGCTCCTCCCCTGGTGTGACACCGTCTATGTGACCCGGCTGGGCCGGGTCTTCCCCGCCGACACTTACTTCCCCGACCTGGACGCCGCCCCGGACTGGCGGCTGGCAGAGACCGAAGGGCCCTATGAACATGAGGGCATTTCCTTCTGCTACGACATCTACCGCCGGATCTAGGATTAAAAGGCGAAGAAAGCCCCGCGAGCAGTGCTCGCGGGGCTTTCTTGTGGGAAAAACGGCTCGGGCGGGACGCAGAGGGGGAAACGTTCCCTGGCCCGGAATCCAGGTCAGGCCTTGCAGGGGGTCTCCTGCTGGATGCAGATGTGGTGGCCGCTGTACTGGCCGGGGACGGCAGCGGACTGCTGCTTGGCGGCGGCCAGGAGCTTGGAGAAGGAGATGCCGGTGTCATAGCCCATCTCGTTGAGCATCCATACCAGGTCCTCGGTGGAGAGGTTGCCGGAGGCGCCGGGGGCGAAGGGGCAGCCGCCCAGGCCGCCCAGGGCGGACTGGACCTTGGTGAGGCCCATGCCGATGGCGGTCAGGGTGTTGACCATGCCCAGCCCCCGGGTATCGTGGAAGTGGACCATGAGCTCCAGATCGGGATAGGCCGTCTGGATGGCGGAGATGAGGCGGCGGACCTGGGCGGGGTCGGCGATGCCGATGGTGTCGCACAGGCAGCAGGTCTTCATGCCGGCGTCCACGTAGTCCTTCAGGAAAGCCACCGCCTGCTCCGGCTCCTCGTACTTGCCCTCAAAGGGGCAGCCGAAGGCGGTGGCCAGGTCCACGATGATGTCCAGGTCGGGCAGCTCCCGGCGGATCTCCTTGTAGGCCTCCAGGGACTGCTCGTGGGTGCGGTTGATGTTGGCCTTGTTGTGGCTCTTGCTCAGGGAGACCACATAGCAGACCTTCCGCAGGCCCAGGGCGTAGGCGTTCTGGGCGCCCCGCAGGTTGGGGACCAGGGCGAAGAGGTCGGCGTCGGGGTGGGCGGACAGAGCCGCGCGGGTGACCTCGGCGGCGTCGGCCAGCTGAGGGATGGCTTTGGGGCTGACGAAGGAGGTGAACTCAATGTGGCGCACACCGGCGCCGATGAGGGCGTCGATGACGGTCAGCTTCTCCTCCGTGGGGATGAGGCAGCAGTCGGCCTTGACGCTCTGGAACCCGTCGCGAGGTCCCACTTCAATGATTTCGATCTTGTTTTTCATCTGTGATACTCCTTATGTTTGGAAAGGGCCTCCGGCGGCTGTGCCCGCCGGAGGCCAGAGAGGGTGATGCAGAAGGTTCAAATGACGCCCTTGGCCTTCCAGGCGTCCAGCTGGGCCTGGTCGGCGCCCAGGAACTGGCCAAAAATCTCGGCATTGTCCTCGCCCAGCAGAGGAGCGCCCTTGCGGGGATAGGATTTGGTCCGGGTGAGCTTCTGTGCCATGGCGGTGATGTGGAGCTTGCCGATGCCGGGCTGGTCGATCTCGGGGAACATCTCCCGGGCGCCGGCGATCTGGGGGTCCACCACCATGCGGTCGATGGTGTTCACCGGGCAGGCGGGGCAGCCGGCGCCGTTGAGGAGGCTGTCCACCTCGTCGATGGTGTGCTGCTGGGTCCAGGCGGAGACGATCTCCCGCATGGCCTCGTGGTTGGCCACCCGGTCCTTGACCTCCACGAAGCGGGGGTCGGTCTTGAGCTCGGGCCGCTCCATGACGTCACAGAGGATGCCGTAGAGCTTGTTGTTGCCGGCGGCGATGATGACGTCGCCGTCCTTGGCGGGGAAGGAGTCGTAGGGGTAGGTGGACTCATAGCGGTTGCCGATGCGCTGGGGGATGCGGCCGGTGGCCTGGTAGATCATGGTGATGTTCTCCATGGCGGAGGCCACGGAGTCCACCAGAGCCACGTCGATCTTCTCGCCCAGACCGGTCTTCTGGCGGTTCACCAGAGCGGCCAGTACGCCGATGGTCAGGTTCAGGCCGCCCAGCACGTCGCCCATGGGGGTGCCCACCCGGGTGGGCTGACCGCCGGGCCAGCCGGTGGTGCTCATCAGGCCGCCCATGGCCTGGCCCACGATGTCGTAGCCCGCCCGCTTGCTGTAGGGGCCGGTGTGGCCGAAGCCGGAGACGGCGCCGTAGATGATGGCGGGGTTGATCTCCTTGAGCACGTCATAGCCCAGGCCCAGCTTTTCCATGGTGCCGGGGCGGTAGTTCTCCAGGACCACGTCGGCCTTCTTGACCATCTCTTTAAAAATTTCCTTGGCCTCGGGCTCCTTCAGATTGAGGGTGCAGCCCATCTTGCTGCGGTTGAAGTTGGCATAGTAGACGCTGTTGTCGTTGATGAAGGGACCCATGCTGCGGCTGTCGTCGCCGCCCTTGGGGTTCTCCACCTTGATGACGGTAGCGCCCATGTCAGCCATCAGCGCACCGCAATAGGGGCCGGCCAGAACCCGGGTCAGGTCCAGGACCACGACGCCCTCCAGAAGTCCGTTCTTGTTATCCATAAAAAGACACCTCGTTCCAAATGTTACATATTAGGGAGTAGCGGGAATGGGCGGGAAACTCACAGAATGCTGTAGAGACCCAGCAGAGCGGCCACCACGATGATGATCAGCATCAGGGCGGAGACGATGAACAGGCGGATGAAGAGCTTGTTCTCCTTCTCCTTGGTGAACTCGGGGTCAGTGGCGTTGGCCGCCAGGATCAGGCCGCCGCCGGTGGAGGCAGGGCTCAGACCGGCGAAGGCGGCGGTCAGGCACATGATGCTGATGAGGCCGTTGGGGGAGACGCCGACGGAGGCGGCGATGTCGCCCACGGTGGGCACCAGGGTGGGCCACACCACGCCGATGGCGGAGCTGAACCAGGACATGATACCGGCGCTGAAGCCCTGGATGGCCACGGCGGTCCGGGGAGTCATGACGGAGGCTAGACCGGTGGACATGAGGTCCACGCCGCCCACGGAGATGACGGCCTCCATGAGCATGCCCACGCCGGTGACCATGAGGAGGGTGGACCAGGAGATGGCGCCGAAGACCTTCTTCTCGTCGGCGGCCCGGATGGCGATGAGGAAGATGCCGGCGGCGAAGGAGATGAGGCCCACGTTGCGCTGGAAGAAGGCACAGGCGACGATGACCACCAGGAAGGCCAGCAGGGTGAGGATCTGGTCCCGGCTGAAGGAGGGCAGCTGCTCCTGCTCACCGCTGGCCTTGCCGTGGATCTTGTAGCCCTTGAAGAAGAAAAAGGCGACTACGGCCAGCACCAGAGTGGTGACGGTGGCGTAGATGAGGACGGCGCCCTGGTAGCCGGTGATGCCCTGGGGCTCGGCCAGGGAGCGGATGAGGACCGACTCGGGGGTGATGGGGGAGAAGCGTCCGGCAAAGGAGCCGATCTCGCCGATGACCGCCAGCATGACGGAGTCATAGCCGGTGGACTTGCCCAGGGGCAGAGAGAGGGCGGAGACGATGCCCAGGGCGGGGACGCAGCCCGGGCCGATGGCGGCGATGCCGTAGCCGATGATGTAGATGAGGATGGGCGCCACGATGGCGTGGCCGCCGGACAGCTGCAGGAACTTCTTGGACAGGAGCTCCAGGGAGCCGTTGGTGATGCCCACCGCACACAGGAAGGACACGCCCAGCAGCATGACGAAGGTGCTGGAGCTGAAGCCCTTGATGATGGCGCTGTCACTCTCGCCGATGAGGGAGCCGAAGATGGTCACGGCCAGAACGGCCAGCAGACCGACGTTGATTTTTCGGAAAAAGCCGATCAGGATCACCGCGATCAGTACGAGCAAGGAAATCAATGCCAAATCCATATGTTTTTCCTCCTTGGTGGTTTGCGCGGCGGCAATGGCCTTTCGCCGCCGCGTACAGGTCGCAGGATGTCCCGCGGCCCAGGGTCTGGATCCATTCTGCCCGGATATAAGAGCAAGTAGGATGCCAACTTTCACAGCACTTATTTAATGGCATATTTTTTAAGATTATCCGTGTATTCCACAAAATTTTTGTTACCAATGTCACAACGCGGACAAAGAAAAAACAGTGTATCGCACCGAATGTATCATTACGGTACGATACACTGTTTTATTTTGATACAATGGATGAAGCCGGGGTCAGCCTTTTTTCAGCTTGCGGTAGAGGGTCGCCCGGCTGATGTGGAGCTCCTGGGCGGTGCGGGAGATGTTCCCGCCGTTGCGGGCAAGGGCGCTCTGGATGTAGGCCAGCTCCACATCGGCAAGCTCCTCACCGCCGGCGGGAGGCGCGCCGGTCGTGACCGGACGGGCTTCCCGGGGCGTCATCCGAGAAAGCAGGTCCAGGATCTTCTCCTCGGGGAGGGACTGCTTTTGCAGGAGGTAGATCCGCTCCACCAGGTTGGTGAGCTCACGCACGTTGCCGGGCCAGGCGTAGCCCCGGTAGTGTTCCAGAATGCGGCTCAGGCTCCGGCGGTCCTCCGGCGTCCGGTCGGGGACGATGCGGTCATAGATGGAGTCGGCGATCTGGAGGAAGTCGTCCTCACGCTCCCGCAGGGGAGGGATATTCACCGTCAGCACGTTGAGCCGGTAGTAGAGGTCCCGGCGGAAGGAGCCCTCCTCCACCCCCCGCATGAGGTCCCGGTTGGTGGCGCCGATGACCCGGATGTCCACCGGGATCACCGTGTCGCCGCCCACCCGGCGCACCTCCTTCTCCTGGAGGACCCGGAGGAACTGGGCCTGGAACTCCAGGGGGAGCTCGCCGATCTCATCCAGGAAGATGGTGCCGCCGTGGGCCATCTCGAAGAGTCCGGGCTTGCCGCCCCGCTTGGCGCCGGTGAAGGAGCTGTCGGCATAGCCGAAGAGCTCGGACTCCAGCAGGCTCTTGGAGAGGGCGGTGCAGTTGACCGCCACGAAGGGCCCGTCCCGCCTGGGGCTGGCGCTGTGGATGCTCTGTGCGAACATCTCCTTGCCGGTGCCGGTCTCCCCGTAGAGCATGACGGTGAAGGGGGCGTCGGCAAAGCGCTGGGCCATCTCCTTGGCGGCCACCAGGGCGGGGGAGGTGCCCACGATGTCGGAGAGGCGGTACTTGGCCAGCAGCCCCTTCTCATGGAGCTTGATGCGCACGTTCCGCTCGGTGCTCTGGATGGATTTGATGTCCTGAAAGGTGGCCACCACCCCCTGGATCTTGTCGTTGACGATGATGGGGACCCGGTTGGTGGAGACCAGGGTGCCGCCGATGGTCATGAGCTGGTCGGTCTCCATGGTGCCGCTGCGGAGGACCGACGTCATGTGGGTGTTGGGGAGCACCTGCCCGATGGGCTTGCCGATGAATGGGGCCTGAGACGGGCCCAGCAGCCGCTCGGCCACCTGGTTGGCGACCTCCACCCTGCCCTGGGCATCCACGGCGATGATGGCGTCATGGGTATAGTTGAGGATGTTCTGATAGCGCTCCAGCTGGATCTGGAGGGCCTCCTGCTTCCGGGCGTTCTCCCGCTGGAGCTCGCAGAGCTGACAGGCGTTTTCGATGGCCTGGGAGACGGCGGTGTCCGAGCTCTCCATGAGCACATAGGGGAGGCCGGCCTCTTTGGCGTAGCCGGCGGAGACGATGCCGCCAATGCCCCATACAGCGCCGTCAACTACGGCCTGCTGGACACAGGCCCGGCAGGAGGCGGTGTCGGAGAACTGGTAGTGGCGCATCTGGATATTCATCAGGTAGCAGATGGTCTTCAGCTCGTCACTGGGGGGCTCATAGGCGAAAAAGGCGATGGGACCGCGGACGTCCTGCACCTGCTGAATGGCGGGGATGTAGTCGGAGGGCACCACGGGGATGGTGACCACCGTGGTGTGAAGGGTGTGCTGGATGAGCTTTCGGGTGACGCCCCGGCTGATGAAAAGCCAGGTGCCCTGGGTCATCATCTCCCGAGCCCACTCCGCGGCCTCCTCCAATACCGCCGTGTGGACGGGGATGGACAGGCCCCGCTGCCGGATGATGGCGGCGGCCCGCCGGGCAAGGGTGTCCGTAGGGGCGATGAAGCAGATCTCACTGCGCGGTTGTGTCATGGCGGTCTCCTTTTTGATGGACGTCTGGGTGCGGCCGGCAGGCGCCGGCGACCATATTGTAGCGGAAGCAGAGGGAAAAAGCAATCATACCCAAAAATGTGGGGCCGCCCTCAGGGCGGCCCCGAGCGGGCCGGTCAGTGCCGGACCCCCATGGCCTCCAGCAGTTCTTCCAGAAGCCGGTTCTGGCGCCGGAGGAGGGAGACCACCTCCCGGCAGGCCGGGCAGCCTACGGCTTCCTGCCCGGAGGCGCAGACCCGGGTGGGGGTGTCGGCCAGCGCCGCCCGGCGGGCGGCGGCCAGCGCGCAGGCGGACTCCGAGGCCTGCCGCTGCCGTGCCTGACTGTGGGGACAGTGGTTGCGGTATCCCATCCTGAAGATCCCTCCTTTCTTTTTCATCCTATGTTCGGGATTGACTTTGGTCCGTCCAGGAGGTAAAATCTAAAAGTGTCTGAAATGAGACAAAAAATGGAGGCGAGGGAATGGCGGAGCACTGGAGCGGAGAGCAGCTGGCCGCCCTGGCCCGGACGGAGCTTTTCCGGGAGGTGCCGGAGGACCGGCTCCGGCGGGCGGCGGAGGACCCGGGCTGCCTGCGGGAGCAGTTTCCCAAGGGCACGGTCATTTACAGCCCCGGCCGGTTCCGCCGTTGTCTGGGGGTCTTCCTCGCCGGGCGGGCCAGGGTCACCAAGGGAGCCCTGGTCATGAGCACCCTGGAGCGCGGGTCCTTCTTCGGCGCGGCGGCCCTCTTCCACCGCCGGGACCGTTACGAGACCACCATCACCGCCCTCACCCCCTGCACCGTGGCCTTCTTTCCGGAGGAGCTGGTGGCCGCGCTGCTGGACGACTGCCCGGCCTTCCGCCGGAGCTACATCGCCTACCTCTCCGAGCGCATCCACTTCCTGAGCCGGAAGGTGGAGGGCCTCACCGCCCCCAAGGTCACGGGAAAGCTCTCCCGCTGGCTGCTGGAATCGGGGCGGGAGGAGGTCTCCTGTCCCGCCACCGAGCTCTCCCGCCGTCTGGACGTGAGCCGCGCCTCCCTCTACCGCGCCTTTGAGGAGCTGGAGGGGGCGGGAGCCATCCGCCGGGCGGGAAAGACCATCGTCATCCTGGACCGGAGGGTCCTGGAGATACAGAATGGAGGAACTTAGCATGAAAAGAAAACTGCTCGCCCTCACCATGGCCCTGCTGATGCTGGGCGGCGCCCTGGCTGGCTGCGGCCAGAAGAGCGCCGAGACCACCACTCCGGCGCCCGAGACCAGCGCCCCGGTGGAGACCACCGCTCAGCCCACCCAGGAGACGGGCGACACCGTCCGCTTCGCCGTCCTCAACGGCCCCACCGGCGTGGGCGCCGCCAAGCTCATGGCCGACAGCGACGCCGGCACCACCGCCAACAGCTATAACGTGGAGGTCTTCACCGCCAACGATCAGGTGGCCGCCGGCCTCACCAACGGCGAGATCGACATCGCCGCCGTGGCCTCCAACGTGGCCGCCAACCTCTATAACAAGACCGACGGCGGCATCCAGATGCTGGCTGTCAGCGGCCTGGGCGTCCTCAACATCCTGGAGAACGGCGACACCGTCCACTCCATGGCCGATCTGGCCGGCCGCACCCTCTACGCCACCGGCCAGGGCGCCAACCCGGAGTACGTCCTCAACTACCTCCTCACCGAGAACGGGGTGGACCCCGCCGATGTGGACATCCAGTGGAAGACCGGCGACGAGATCACCACTCTGATGGTCAGCGGTGAGGCCGACCTGTGCATGCTGCCCGTCCCCGCCGCCACCGCCGTGCAGCTCAAGAACGCCGACGTCCGGGAGGCTCTGGATCTGTCTGCCGAGTGGGACAACCTGCAGAACGGCAGCCATCTCACCATGACCACCATTGTGGCCCGGACCGACTTCATCCAGGAGCATCCCCAGGCTGTGGAGAACTTCCTGGCCGACTACCAGGCCTCTGTGGACTACGTGAACGGCGACCCTGCCGCCGCCGCCGAGCTGGTGGCCAGCTACGGCATCACCGCCAACGCCCAGATCGCCGAGGCCGCCATCCCCAAGTGCGCTCTGGTGTGCATCACCGGCGCCTCCGACATGCGCAGCGCCATCCAGGGCTACTATGAGGTCCTCTACCAGGCCAATCCCGACTCCATCGGCGGGGGCATCCCCGACGACGCCTTCTACTACCAGGGGTGAACAAGAGGCTGACTGCCGCTCCCGCCAAAGGCTGGCGGGAGCGGCTTTTGCCCATCCTGTTCTGGCTGCTGGTGTGGGAGTGCGCCGCCCTGTGCGCCGGGCACCGGAGCCTGAGCGCCGCCTGGACGGCCTGGCGGCAGACCGGAGACCCTTCGGGCCTCCTCACCTGCCTTTGGGAGGGGCAGACCTTCATCCTGCCCGCGCCCCCCAGGGTGGCCCAGGAGCTGCTGGAGCTGGTGAGGACGGCGGACTTCTGGCGGACGGCGGCGGCCTCCCTGTGCCGGGTCTTCGCCGGCGCCGCCGTGGGGGTGGGGCTGGGCACCGCCCTGGCCGCCCTCACCGCCGCCTCCCGGTGGGCCCGGCTGATCTTTGCCCCGGCGGTGAAGGTGGTCCGGGCCGCTCCGGTGGCCTCCTTTATTATATTGGTGCTGCTGTGGGCCGACCGGAACTGGGTGCCCGCCATTATCGCCGCCCTCATGGTCCTCCCCGTGGTGTGGGGCAACGTGGTCCAGGGGGTGGACAGCACAGACGCCCAGCTGCTGGAGCTCGCCCGGGCCTATGGCTTTTCCCGCCGGCGCACCCTGGCCCTGGTGTATGTGCCCTCGGTGCTGCCCTACTTCGCC
Source organism: uncultured Intestinimonas sp. (assembly GCA_958435885.1). The sequence goes on from CAUBHZ010000009.1 coordinate 13,769, forward strand.
GCCGCCTGCCGCACCAGTCTGGGCCTGGCCTGGAAGGCGGGGGTGGCCGCCGAGGTGCTGTGCCTGCCCAAACTGGCCATCGGCACCCAGGTGAGCAACGCCAAGACCTATCTGGAGACTCCGGCCCTCTTCGCCTGGACCCTGACCGTGCTCTTCCTCAGCTTCGTGGTGGAGGGGGTCCTGGGACGGCTGCTGGGCCGGCTGGAGCGGGGGAAGGGAGGGAATGACCGTGCTGGAGATCCGTGAGCTGACGGTGTCCTACGGAGAGAAGCTGGTCTTGGACCGGTTTTCCCTGACCGTGCCGGCGGAGGGGGTCACCGCCCTGGCCGGTCCCTCCGGCTGCGGCAAGACCACCCTGCTGCGGACCCTGGCGGGGCTGGAGAACCCCTCCTCCGGCGCCGTCACCGGCCTGGAAGCGTCCAAGGCCGTCCTCCTCTTCCAGGAAAACCGCCTCTTCCCCTGGCGGACGGCGGAGCAGCACATCACCGACGTACTGCCCCGGCCGGACCGGGAGACCGCCCGGCGGTGGCTGGCGGCGGCGGGGCTGGCGGGCGAGGAGGGGACCTATCCCGCCGCCCTCTCCGGCGGCATGGCCCGGCGGCTGGCCCTGGTCCGGGCCCTGGCCCTGGCGGAGGTCCGCCGGGGGTGGGTGCTGCTGGACGAGCCCTTTGCCGGAGTGGACCCGGCCCGGACGGACGCCCTCATGGAGGCGGTGTACGGCCTGGGGCTCCCCGTGCTGCTGTGCGCCCACGAAGCCCACACCGTGGCCCTGGCCACCCGGCGGGTGGACCTGGAAGGCCCGCCTTTGCACGTCACAGCGGAGACCCGGGCCTGACGGCCCGGGTCCCGTCCTTCCCGGGGTGGAAAGGCCCTGCATTTTCGAGATTTCCCGGTAAAAATCTTGCAATCAGGCTATCCATATGGTATACTGCCTATACTAGCAGTGTACGTATCCGTTAAGAGTGGGGTCCGCCCCGCTCTTTCTTATTGAAAAAAACGGATCTGTAAGTATCTGGAAAAGCGCGTCGGGAGGGACAGAATATGGCGAAGGTGACTGAACTCACGGCGGGCCTGGCGGCGCCCATCGTGGAGGCTGCCGGGTGCTCGCTCTGGGATGTGGAGTACGTAAAGGAAGCGGGGGAGTGGTTCCTCCGGGTCTACATCGACAAGGAGGGCGGGGTGTCCATCAACGACTGCGAGGCGGTGAGCCGTCCCCTCAGCGACGCCCTGGACGAGGCCGACCCCATCGAGGGGAGCTACACCCTGGAGGTGTCCTCCGCCGGCGCCGACCGGGTGCTCAAGAAGCCGGAGCACTTCGCGGCCTTCCTGGGCAGCGAGGTGGACGTGAAGCTCTACCGGGCCCGGGAGGGGCGCAAGGAGCTCACCGGCGTGCTCAGGGGCTACGACAACGGGGATGTGACCGTGGAGCTCCCCGGCGGAGACGCCACTTTGGAGAAGAAAGACGTTGCTCAGGTGCGGCTGCACGTGAGCTTTTAAGGGAGAGTAACGAAATGCCGAGAAAGAACGCGAAAAAGACCAACAGCAGCGAGAACGACGGCCAGGAGTTTTTCGCCGCCATCGCCCAGATCGAGAAGGAGAAGGGCATTCCCGCCGGCTACATGATGGAGAAGATCACCCAGGCCCTGGCCTCCGCCTACAAGCGGGACCACGAGG
>CAUBHZ010000010.1 GCA_958435885.1 uncultured Intestinimonas sp.
GCTGGTGCCCCAGTCGGTGAGCTATCTGGACCCCCTACGTAAGGTGGGACCCCAGGTGGGACAGGACAAAAAAGCCGTCCGGGCCGTTCTGGACCGGTACGGCTTGGGACCGGAAGTCGAGGGGCTCTACCCCTTCCAGCTCTCCGGCGGCATGGCCCGGCGGGTCCTCATCTCCACCGCTGTGGCCGCCTCCCCCGCCCTGGTCATCGCCGACGAGCCCACCCCCGGACTAGACGTCCGGGCGGCAGGCCGCATTTTAGGCCACTTCCGGGAGCTGGCTAACGCTGGGGCCGGCGTCCTCCTCATCACCCACGATCTGGAGCTGGCCCTCACCATTGCCGACAAGTTGGCCGTGTTCTACGCCGGGGAGACGGTGGAGGAGGCTCCCGCCGGGGACTTCGACCGGCTGGAGGACCTGCGTCACCCCTACACCCGGGCCCTGTGGCGGGCCCTCCCCCAGCACGGCTTCCACCCCATTCCCGGCACCCAACCCTACCCCGGCGCCCTGCCGGAGGGCTGTCCCTTTGCCCCACGGTGTCCCAAACGCACGGCGGAGTGCGGCGGTGAGGTGCCCTACCGCCCTCTGGACGGCGGCTTCGTCCGCTGCCTCCACCCGGAGAGGGGGAACGCCTCATGATCCTGGAAGCCAGAGATCTCACCTTCCGTTACCACCCCAAGGGTCCCGCTGTCATCGGCAGAGTGGACCTTACGCTCCGGAGCGGAGAACGGTTGGGACTCACCGGTCCCTCCGGCCGGGGCAAAACCACCCTGTGCCGGCTGCTGGCGGGCTACGACCGGCCCGACGCCGGCGAGGTGCTTCTGGACGGCAAGCCGCTCTCCACTTACCGGGGCTACTGTCCGGTACAGATGGTGTGGCAGCACCCCGAGCTGGTGGTGGACCCCCTGCGCACCCTGGGCGCCACCCTTGCCGAGGGCTGGGCGGTGGAGGAGCGGGTCCTCACCGGCCTCCACATCGAGCCGGGCTGGCTCACCCGCTACCCCTCCGAGCTTTCCGGCGGGGAACTCCAGCGGTTTTGCGTGGCCCGGGCCCTGGGGCCCTCCACCCGCTTCCTCCTGTGCGACGAGCTCTCCGCCATGCTGGACCTCATTACCCAGGCTCAGATCTGGTCCTTCCTGCTGGAGGAGGCGGAACGCCGGGACCTGGGACTTCTCATCGTCAGCCACAGCGCCCCCCTGCTGGAGCGGCTGTGCACCCGCACCCAGGCCCTTTGACAAAGACAACGCCCCGGACCGCATTGGTCCGGGGCGTTGTGCTGCTTTGGCATCCCACCGGGGCGGCTTCACATGGTGAGGGCCTGTTTGCCGCAGGAGCCCGCCTTCTGGAAGGCGTGGTCCAGCAGAAAGGCCACCCGGGGCAGGTAGCCCAGATCCTCCAGCAGCGTGAAGAGGGGGAAGAAGATGGCCATGGGGGGCAGCATCACCGCCGTCACCCAGGCCAGGGTGCGATAGGCGCCCAGCACCAGGGCGTCGTGGAGCCAGTCGGGGGCGCCCAGATACACAAAGAGGTCGGTGAGCCGGTCCTGGACCCAAAAGAGGGCCTCCGACAGCAGGTCGGAGGGCACCTGGGCACCTGCAATGGTGATCCAGAACACCAGGGCCAGCAGCGCCAGCATGGCGGGGACGCTGGTGAACCGCCCGGTGAGGAGACGGTCCAGCTTCCGGCCCCACTTTGGTCCGTCGCCGAGGCCCTTTACCGTCTCCCGGGCCAGCTCCGCCCCCCGGCGGATCTGGGCGGCGGCCACCGCCTCCTGGAAGGCCGGTCCTGTGAGACCGGCCTCCTTCAATCCCTTGCGGGCCTCTGTCAGTGCGGCGGCCACCTCTTTCTCCGCCCGCAGGTCCCGGCCCAGGGCGGTCTTCAGGCTGTCCATCAGACCGGGTTCCCCCTCCAGCAGGGAGAGCGCCACCCATTTCCCGGGAAGGCCCGTCTCCCCCACCGCGCCCTCCACCAGGGCGGCGGCGGTCTCCACTGCCGTCGGATACGCCGCCGATGCCGGGTGAAGCTCCATCCGGCCCTCGATGACGGCCTCCACCGCCGCCATGAGAGGCTCCAGACCCTCCCGCCGCCCGGCGGAGGTGCCCACCACCGGCACCCCCAGCCGAGCCGAGAGGCCGGCCAAGTCTACCTCCAGGCCGTTTTTCCGGGCCTCGTCCATGAGGTTGACACACACCACGGTTCTGGGCTGGACCTCCAGCACCTGGAGCACCAGTCCCAGGCTTCGCTCCAGCGCTCCGGCATCGCACACCACCACCGCGGCATCCGCCCCGCCGAAGCACAGCAGGTCCCGGGCGGCGGCCTCCTCCGGGGATTTGGCCAGGAGGGAGTAAGTACCGGGCAGGTCGGCCAGTAAGTAGTCCTGACCGTGGCGGACATGGCGGCCGGTAGCCCCCGTCACGGTCTTGCCCGGCCAGTTGCCGGTGTGCTGCCGGAGGCCGGTGAGGGCGTTGAAGAGGGTGGATTTGCCCACGTTGGGGCTGCCGGTGAGGGCCACCACCCGCTCCCCCATCCGCCGCTCCAGCCAGAATGCCCCGCCGGTCACAACACCACCTCCGGCTCCAGGGCCACGGCGGCGGCGTCCTTGGCCCGCAGGGCCACCACACAGCCCCGGAAGGCGTAGGCGCCGGGATCGCCGGCGGGTGCCCGGCCCCGGCAGGTCACCCAGGTGCCGGGGATGAGCCCCAGGTCCAGGAGACGCCGCCGCATGGCGCCCTCTCCGCCCACCTCCACCACCTGGGCCCGGATGCCCTCGGGCAGATGATCCATCGAAAGCTGTTTTCCCATGCTCACAGCTCCATTCCACAAAGATGATCGGCCAGGGACCGGACGGTCCCCGCCGTCCTATCCTATGCAGAGAAGGACCCTGCCGTCTCAGGAAGAGATGGCAGGGTCCTCTGTTTTGCGTCAGTTGACACGGGCACGCAGCTTGGCGTTGAGCTTGGTATAGATCCGCTCCCGGAACCAGGGCTCCGAGGAGGCCGTTACCGCCTCAGCCAGCCCGAACCAGCCCACGGCGCTGTTCTCATCCGGCTTGACCACCAGCGGCTCGGCGTCATCGGCCTCCAGCAGGTAGGTGACGTTGAGATGGAGGTGGGAGGGCACATATCGATCCCGCTTCTCATGGCCGTCCACCGTCAGGATTTCCAGGGAAAAGAGGTCCTCCGACACCGGGCGCACCGATGTAAGGCCGCTCTCCTCCCCCACCTCCCGGAGGGCCACCCCCAGAAGGTCCCGATCCCCGTCGGCATGTCCCCCCAGCCAGGACCAGGAGTCATAGATGTTGTGATAGCACATGAGGACCTTGGTCCGGGTGGGGTCGGTGACCCAGGCCGAGGCGGTGAAGTGGGCTGTCTCGTTCTCCCGGTTCCACAGGTCCTGGCCGGACCTGAGCATGCTCAGCAGCACCGCCCGGTCCCGCTCCTCCTGTTCGTTCCAGGGCGTATAGCCCTCCAGCTGTTCCAATAGATTTCTCATACGCCCACCTCGATCCAATACCGCTCTGTGAACCCGTCCCCCTCGGGGACCCGGTTTTCCAACACGCCGCCATTGGCCCGGATGGTCCGGGCAGAGGCCTCGTTTTCGCTGTCGCAGGTCACCAGAACGCGGTCAAGTTTTAATCCTTCACATTTATTCAGCGCCAGCCTCAGCATCTCCTTGGCATAGCCCTTCCGGCGCTCTCCGGGCCGGACGCTGTAGCCGATGTGACCGCCGAACTGAAAGAGGTAGGCATTGAGGGCATGGCGGATGTTGACCATGCCCACCAGCCTGCGGTCGGGCCGGCGAACGGCCAGATAGGTGTCGGCGGGCACCCGCCCTGGCCGCACCGTCTCAGGACTGCCATCCGCTCGGAGATCGGCCAGCCAGCGGGAGAAGTCGGTCGCCGCGCCCAGGTCGGCGGTGCCGTCCAGATGGTCGCCCCGGGCTTCAAATTCAGCCTTGTAGTCCCAGACTTCCGCCGCCCAGCTCTCGTCCGGCCGCACCAGCTCCAGGCGGTTCTCCCCTTCCATGCTCACAATTCCTCCAACTCCTGGCGAGCCCGAACCAGATCGGCCGGGATGGGGAGACTCTGGGGGCACTTCTCCTCACAGGCGCCGCAGCCCACGCAGTTCTGAGGACGCTCGTCGTCGTCCATATCCTTCCACTTGAACCGGGACCGCTCCCGGTTCTGGTACATGGCCCAGTCGTTCCACAGCCGGAAGGTGCCGGGGATGTCCACCCCCGCCGGGCAGGGCATGCAGTACCGGCAGGCGGTGCAGCCGTTGCGGACCTTTTGGCGGAAAAGGGCCGCCGCCCGGTCTACCGCTGCCCGCTCCTCCTCGCTCAGGGGCTGGAAGGCGTTGAAGGTGGCCAGGTTGTCCTCCACCTGGCCCATGGTGGACATGCCGGAGAGGACGGTCATGACGTTGGGCAGGCTGGCCACCCACCGGAGGGCCCAGGAGGAGGCTGACGCCTGGGGATGCAGGGCGGTAAAGACCTCCATCACATCGGCGGGAGGCGCCGCCAGAGCGCCGCCCTTGACCGGCTCCATGATAATGAGGGGGACCCCCAGCTCCTCGGTGAGGCGGTAGCCCTGAAGCCCGGCCTGCTCCTCGGTGTCCATGTAGTTGAGCTGGATCTGGCAGCAGTCCCAGCTCCGGGCGGTGAGGATCTCCCGGAACTCCTCATAGCTGCCGTGGAAGGAGAAGCCGAAGTGTTTGAACTCCCCCGCCGCCTGCCGCTCCAGGCACCAGTCCACCACACCGGTGTCCACCATCTCGTGCCACCGGGCGCCGTTGAGGTTGTGGAGGAGGTAGAAATCCAGATAGTCCTTCTGGAGCCGCTCCCGCTGTTCGGCGTAGATCCGCTTGGCGTCGTCCAGGGAATGGACCAGGGTGGTGGGCAGCTTGGAGGTGAGATAGTAGCTCTCCCTGGGATAGCGGGCCAGGGCCCGGCCCACAAAGTTTTCGCTCTTCCCGTTGTGGTAAAAATAGGCGGTGTCAAAGTAGTTGACTCCGCTCTGATAGGCCCGGTCCAGCATGGCCATTGCCTGCTCCTCGTCGATGGCGCCCCCCTCCAGAGTGGGGAACCGCATGCAGCCGAACCCCAGCAGGGACGGCTCCACGCCCAGCTTCTTCTGCGCTCTTCGTTCCATATCGCGCCTCCTGTGCTCCCGCCGGGCACACTGCCCCGGCTGATTCGTATTTTTATATTTTATCACATGGCACCGCCTCCGTCTACATAGGCTGAACAGAAAGGGGGGCTCTGTATGAGCGGCTGTCAGAACGGAGGGGAGGGGCTGGTCCTGCTGGCCGCGGCGGCGGCCATCCGCCTGTCCCAGGGCAAAAGCCCCGACGAGATGGGACTCCTGGCGGCCTTTTTCACCGTTTTGGGGGATCAGCTGGCCCTTTTGGCCCTGTGTTCCGGTGAAAATAACGGCAGCGATGTAAAATCTTCGTAATCGCATTGCACCGCCAGCGGAAAACGAGTACAATATGCGGTAAGAATCACAAGAAAGTGGGGATCTCCCTATGCTCTGCGGCATCGTGGACCTTGGCTCCAACACCATCCGTCTATCCATCTACCACTGCGATCAGGACCAGTTCCGCCTGCTCCTGCACAAAAAGACCATGGCCGGACTGGCCGGCTATGTGCAGGAGGGCGTCCTCTCCGACAGCGGCATCCTGGTGGCCTGCCGGACCCTGGCCGGCTACCGGGCTCTGCTGGACAACTTCAACGTCTCCCACATGCACGTCTTCGCCACCGCCTCCCTCCGCAACATCTTCAACACCGCTGAGGCCGTGGAGACCATCCGGGACGTCACCGGCATCCAGGTGGAGGTCCTCTCCGGCGAGGAGGAGGCCGCCCTCTCCTTCCGGGGCGCCGTCCTCCCCGGCGGGGTGAGCACCGGCGTGCTGGCCGACATCGGCGGCGGCTCCTTCGAGCTGGTGAGCTACGAGGACATGTCCATCACCTCTGCCTGCTCCCTGCCGGTGGGCTCCCTCTCCCTCTACACCCGGTTCACCGCCGGCCTCTTTCCCACCGCCGACGAGTGCCGGGAGATGCGCCGCTTCGTCAACGAACAGCTGGAGAAGGCCGGCGCCGCCCAGATCCGGCGCAAACACCTGTGCGGCGTGGGCGGCACCGTCCGGGCCGTGGCCAAGCTGTGCAACGACGTCTACGGGCGGGACCCGGAGCTGCGGACCATGTCGGCCCAGGAGCTCAAGGACCTCTACAAGCTGCTGAAAAAGGGCGGGCGGGACACCCTGCGCCAGCTCCTCCGCTCCGCCCCCGACCGGGTCCACACCCTCCTGCCCGGCCTCATCATCCTCAATGCCATCGTCAAGACCTGCGGCGTGGAGACGGTGGAGGCCTCCTCCGCCGGCGTCCGGGAGGGTTACCTCCTGGACCGCGTCCTGAAAATCTGAGAGGGAATGGATCATGTCTGAACAACAGTACGATTACAGCTTTACCCAGGACCGGGAACTCTCCTGGCTGCGCTTCAACGAGCGGGTCATGGAGGAGGCCAGGGACGAGTCCGTCCCCCTTTTCGAGCGGCTCAAATTCGCCGCCATCTTCACCAGCAACCTGGACGAGTTCTTCATGATCCGCGTGGGGTCCATCTATGACCTCACTCTGGTGAAGAAGACCCACGTGGACAACAAGAGCGGCCTCACCCCGGCCCAGCAGCTCTCCGCCATCTTCGCGGCGGTGGGTCCCCTCTACAAGCAGCGGGACAAGCTCATGGCCCAGCTGGAGACCCGGCTGCGGACCTGCAACATCTGCTCCCTCTCCCTCTCCGAGCTGGACGTGAAGGAGCGCAAGCAGTGCGACCGCTATTTTCGCGACTATATCCTGCCCATCCTCTCCCCCCAGGTGGTGGACACCCTCCACCCCTTCCCCCACCTGCCTAGCAAATCCCTGAACATCGCCGTGGAGCTGCGCCGGGGCGGAGAGACCTCCTTCGGCGTGGTGCCCATCCCCCGGAGCCTGCCCCCCTACCTGCGCCTGAGCGAGCGCGGGGTGCGCTACATCCTCACCGAGCAGATCCTCCAGGCCCACGTGGAGGAGATCTTTGACCAGTACCAGGTGGTGAGCCGGGCGGTGATCTCGGTGACCCGGAACGCTGACATCTCCCCCGAGGACGAGGACTACGACGTCAACGACGACTACCGCCAGCACATGCGCAAGGTCCTCAAGAAGCGTTCCCGGCTGGCCCCGGTGCGGCTGGAGATCCAGGGAGCGGCCAGCGACGCCCTGGTGGAGTACCTGTGCCAGCGGCTGGAGCTCACCCCCGCCCAGGTCTTCCGCTCCAAGTCCCCCCTGGTCCTCAGCTATGTCTACGCCCTGGAGGGGCTGCTGCCCGAAGAGAGCCGGGCCGCCCTGTGCTATCCCCCCTTCTCCCCCAAAGCGCCCGCCGGTCTGGTCCGCGGGGAGAAGATCATCCCCCAGCTCCTCCGCCACGACGTCCTCCTCTACTACCCCTTCCACTCCATGGACCCCTTCCTGCGTCTGGTGAAGGAGGCCGCCAACGACCCCGCCGTCCTCTCCATCAAAATCACCATCTACCGCCTGGCCTCCAAGGCCAAGCTCATCGAATACCTGGCCGCCGCCGCCGAGAACGGCAAGGACGTGACCGTCCTCATGGAGCTGCGGGCCCGGTTCGACGAGCAGAACAACATCCAGTGGGCGGAGCGGCTGGAGGAGGCGGGCTGTACTGTCATCTACGGCTTTGAAAACTGCAAGGTCCACTCCAAGATCTGCCTCATCACCCGCCGGGAGCGGGGACACATCCAGCAGATCACCCAGGTGGGCACCGGCAACTACAACGAGAAGACGGCAAAGCTCTACACCGACCTCTCCCTCATGACGGCCAACCCCGCCATCGGCGCCGATGCCGCCGCCTTCTTCCAAAATATCTCCACCTCCAACCTGGATGGAGAGTACCGCCTCCTGCTGGTGGCGCCCCACGGCCTCAAGCCCCGGCTCATGTCCCTCATCGACGGGGAGATCGCCAAGGCCAGAAACGGCCAGCAGGCCCGCATCTTCATCAAGTGCAACTCGGTCACCGACCGGGAGCTCATCGACAAGCTCTCCCAGGCCAGTCAGGCCGGAGTGGACGTCACTATGAATGTCCGGGGCATCTGTTGCCTCCGCCCCGGCGTTCCCGGCAAGACCGACCGGATCAAGGTCTTCTCCATCGTGGGCCGGTTCCTGGAGCACCCCCGGATCTTCGTCTTCGGAACCGGCGACGACGCCAAGGTCTACATCGGCTCCGCCGACTTCATGACCCGGAACACCGAGCACCGGGTGGAGATCGCCTGCCCCATCCTGGACCGCTCCATCCGGGAACAGATCCGTCACTATGTGGAGGTCCTCTGCTCCGACAACGTGAAGGCCCGCATCATGGGCTCCGACGGCCACTACTTCCACGTCCCCGACCACGGGGAGCCGCCGGTGGACGCCCAGGCCGTCTTTATGGCCGAGGCCATCGCCAAAGAGCCTCCGGAGGGACCCGCCGCCCCCGCTCCCGCCGCCCGGAAGAGTCTGTTCTCCGCCCTGGCCCAGCGGCTCCTGGGGCGCCGGTAAGACGCAAAAAGTCCGCCGTTTCTCCAAACGGCGGACTTTTTTCTCTCTCACTCCATGGTCACGGCGGCATCTGTCGGAACGATGTTCACATAGGTGTGTCCCCGGCCCAGGACCAGTGGAGCACCGTCCTGGGTGGTATAGGTCAGGGGGCTCTCCCGGTCGGGCTTGCTCCAGCGGATGGGAACCGCCCGGCCGCCGCAGGCAAACCAGCCCTCTCCCTCACCTACCACATCCACGTCCATATGGCCCAGGCTGTCCCCGGTATAGCGGCAGCGAGTCTGCACCACGATGACGTTGGTCACCGCCACCTGCGCTCCGGTGTTGCCGTCCACATAGGGGGAACCGTATTCCTCCACCAGATAGGCCTTCTGGTCCTCGTCATAAACAAAGATTCCCGTCTTATAGTTGGAGAAGGGCACCGTCACCACCGACGCCTGGCTTCCCCCGGTTGGGGTTCCGTCATCGGCGAAGATCAGGCCTGCGTCATAGCCCTCCTCATGCTCCAGGCGCAGGTCCTCCGGAAGGTTGGCCAGAATGGAGGCGCCGGTGGCCACCACGCTGTGCTCATAGCCGTTCTCCTTCCGGCGGTCGGCGTCCCGCCACATCATGTTGCTCTCCGGACTCTTGCCCATGTAGGGACCACGGACGGCGTCAAAGTGGTCCACGTCCCAATTTCTCAGGTCGCTGTAAGCCTGCTCGCTGCCGCCGGCGTGGATGAAGAGGGCGTCGTGGCCCAGGGCCAGCTCGATGTAATAGGGCCGGGCGGAGCGGATGGAGCCTATCCTGCCCACATCCTCCACCGACTGGAACATCCCCAGCATGCGGGTGATGCCGCCCTCAGCCACCGCCTCATAGATGATGTCCGCCTGGGACTGGCCCAGTTGGGGCAGGGCCTGCTCCAGGTTGTTGAGCATGACGGCCACCGGCCGCCGGGCGGCGGTTTCAGCGTCGGTGGGCATTCCGCTGAGCGGATTGACTGGTCCGTTGTACGGCGTGGGCGTGGACGTCACAGTGGCCATGGGCGGCGGGGAGGTCCTCACCGGCGTGGGCGTGGGAGAGGGCGCTCCCTCTCCGGCATCGCAGGCGGTGAGACACAGCAGGGCGGCCAGGCACAAAGCGGGCAGGACAGGTCCTCTCATATCGTCGCCTCCATCCGGAATGGTACCTCCATCTTACCCCCCTCCCCTTTCCCTGTCAACCGCCCCTTCGACAGCCTTCGGGTAAAATTCACTCTTGTTCCGGTCTTTCTTTTTCGATATAATATATGTTTAGGGTGGGCCGCTCCGGCCCGCTCCCTACCCGGAGCTCCGCTCCGGCCAAGCAAGGAGGTACGCCATGGCTCGCGTCGGATTCATCCACGATAAGCTGGACATCAAATTTCTGGTGCTCTACATCATGTCCCGTGTGGTGGCGCCCATCGACCTGCCCACCCTGACCGACCTCACCATGTGCGACGAGGGCGTGGATTACTTCGCCTTTGCCGAGGCCGTCCATGAGCTGGTGGACACCGAACATCTGCTGCTGGAGGACGACCTCTATTCCATCACGGAAAAGGGCCGGAAAAACGGCGCCATCTGTGAGAGCAGCCTCCCCTACTCCATCCGGGTCAAGTGCGACAAGAATGTGGCCAAGCTCAACAGCCGGCTGCGCCGGGACGCCCAGGTCCGCTCCGAGCGCATCCCCCGTGGAGACGGCACCTTCACCCTGGTGATGGCTCTGGACGACGAGCACGGCAATCTTCTCACCATTGAGATGCTGGCCGCCACCGAGCAGCAGTGCGACCGTCTGGCCGAACAGTTCAAGGCCCACCCCGAGCAGATCTACAACGGCGTGCTGGATGTGCTGCTCACCGACTTTGACGGAAAGGAGCAGAGCTGATTGGAGGTACCCACACTGATGGGGCAGCCCATTCCCCTGCTGTTCCTCTATTTCATCTTCTATTCCTTCTGCGGTTGGCTGTGGGAGACCTGTTACTGCTCCATCAAGGAGCGGCACTACGTCCCCCGGGGCTTTCTCTACGGGCCGGTCTGCCCCATCTACGGGGTGGGCTTTCTGCTGATGGTCCTCTTCTTCGCCCCCTTCAAGGATAATCTGGTGGTCTTCTACTTCGTGGCCGTCATCGTCATGACCGCCTGGGAATACTTTGTGGGCTGGTTTCTGGAGACCACCACCCACATCAAGTACTGGGATTACAGCGACCGCCGGTTCAACATCAAAGGCCGGGTGTGCCTGGAGGTGAGCCTCTTCTGGGGCGTCATGTCTTATGTGGCCGTCTTTCTCATCCACCCGCCGGTGGCACGGCTCTTTGCCCGGATGCCCGACTGGCTCCAGTACACCGCCTGCGGCGCCTGCCTCTCCCTGCTGCTGGTGGATACCGTCACCACCATCCGGAAGCTGGCCCTGGTCACCAAGGCCATGGACCGCCTCCAGACCGCCGGCGACGAGCTGCGGCTCCAGATGGCCCTGGCCCGGGCCGACCTGGGCGACAACCTGGAGATCGTCGGCGAAGAGCTCCGTGCCCGGCTGGATGACGTCCGGGAGAACCTCTCCCCCGCCAATGCCCAGCGGCTGGACCGGCTCATGGCCGACTACGACCAGCTGCTGGAGCGGGCCGAGCGCATGAGCCGCCGCTTCCGCAACCGCTACCGCCACATGACCTCCCGCCGCTATGCTCTGGATGACGTCCGGGCCTACGGCCGCCAGTGGCGGGCCTCCATCCAGGCCGCCAAGGCGGCTCGGAAGGCGGAAAAGGCCGCCAGGAAAGCCAGCAAGGCCTGAGCCGCTTGTACAAAGGATAAAAAATGCTGTTCCCCATCTGGGGAACAGCATTTTTTCGTTTACATCAGCGGCGCAAAGACCCGGAGGATGGCCCGGTAGGCCTTCCGCCACCAGGGGAGGGCCCGGCTCTGCTCCAGAGTGACGGGCTGGCACTTCTCAAGGGTGGCCAGGAAATCCGCCTTGATGTCCCGCACTGAGGGGTCGCCGCACAGCCACACACCATTTTCAAAGTGCAGGAACAGACTGCGGTAATCCATGTTCACCGTGCCCACGGTGCCATATTTGTCATCCACGGCGAAGTTCTTGGCGTGGACAAAGCCGGGGGTATACTCGTAGATCTTCACCCCGGCCTCCAAAAGGGCGTCGTAGTGGGCACGGGTCACCTCAAAGACCACCTTTTTATCCGGGATGTGGGGGGTCATGATGCGCACGTCCACCCCGGACTTGGCGGCGATACACAGGGCGGTATTCATGCTGTCATCCACGATGAGATAGGGCGTGGTGATATAGACATAGCGCCTGGCCTTGTTGATGAGGTTGAGATAGACCGACTGGCCCACCGCCTCCCCGTCCAGGGGGTTGTCGGTATAGGGCTGCACATAGCCCGCCCCCTTGGGCGGCGTCTCCCACTTGGGACGGAAGGCGTCATAGTCCTCCGTAAAGGTCTCCCGGGTGTAGTCCCACAGGGTGAGGAACATTACCGTCATGCTCCAGGCCGCCTCCCCCCTGACCAGGATGGCGCTGTCCTTCCAGTGGCCGAAGCGGACCTTTTTATTGATATACTCGTCGGCCAGATTGATGCCGCCGGTGAAGGCCACCTTTCCGTCGATGACCAGGATCTTTCGGTGGTCCCGATTGTTGAGCCGCAGGGACAGGATGGGGACAAAGGGATTAAAGACACAGCACCGGATGCCGGTGCGCTTTTCCAGCTCGGAGGCGTACTCCCGGGGCAGGGTGAACATGGAGCCGATGTCGTCGTACATCACCCGCACGTCCACCCCTTCCTTCACCTTTTCAGTGAGGATATCCAGGATGGTGTCCCACATGATCCCGTCCTCGATGATGAAATACTCCAGGAAAATATACCGCTCCGCCTTCCTGAGCTCCTCCACCATCCGGGCAAAGCAGTCCTCACCCAGGGGAAAATATTCGGTTTCCGTGCCGCCGTACACCGGGCAGTGGGCCATGTGCTCCAGATACCGGGCCTGGTGCACGGCGTCCTCGCCGAAGGTGATGAGACTGTCCGCCTTGAAGTCCTGATGCAGCACCTCCAGCATCTTCCGGTCCATCCCCTCCATCTTCCGGCGGGTCCGCTTACTCAGCTTGTTGCCGCCGAAGAGGAGGTAGAAGAGCCCGCCGAAGATGGGGAAGATCAGGATAGGGACGATCCAGGCGATCTTGTAGGCCGGTTCGCTGCTCCGGTTCACGATCCAGAAAACTGCTGCGATGCTCAGCGCCACACAGATCCCGTAAAAGGGCAGGAAAAATTCGTTGAACCGCAGGAGCATCAGTACCAGCACGGCGATTTGGATGATGAGGAAGACCCCCATCAGCACCGCCCGGTGAAACAGCAGAGAAACCAGTTTCTTCATATGTGCCTCACAGTGACAAGTATTTTTACTTCGCAGCTACTTCCCGCGTCAGCCCGCCGTCTTGGGCGGGCGCAGGACCACATTTTCCGTGCCCAGCAGCTCTTCCAACTCCCGGATCAGCGCTGGATGCTGGATACACAGACCCCGGCGTTTCCGGCCGCTCCCGGCAAAATAGAAGATCACCTTCTCGGTTCCGGGGAACATGAGAAAAATCTTTTGGACCCGTTCCCAGACCGGTCCCTCCTCCTGTTCCAGCCTAATATAAAGGGTATTTGCTTTCGTGGCTGTTGCCTCTTCTTCCGGCTGGCCCGGCACCGCGCCCAGGGGGTGGACCTCGTCCACCAGCAGCTGGGGCGCCTTCTCATCCCGGACGGAGAGCCGGCCGGTGACCCAGATCGGGTTGTTCTCCTGAAGCAGGGACCCGCTGGCGCTGAGGGTGCGGGCAAAGACCAGCAGCTCCATGGAGCCGGTGTCGTCCTCCAGGGTGACATAGCACATCAGGCTGTTGTTCCGGGTGGTCTTGGTCTTGGCGGCGGCCACCACTCCCGCCAGGGTGACCCGCTGGTCATCCCGGTAGGTGTCCGGGCCGCTCTCCTTGCCGAAATCGGCCAGGATGGCCCCCATGGGGGAGGCGTGCACCGCCTTGGCGGCCTGCCGGTACTCGTCCATGGGGTGGCCGGTGAGATAGAGGCCGGTGGTCTCCTTCTCCATGGCCATCCGCTCCTGGCGGGTGAACTCGGGCAGGTTGGGCATGGGCGGGTCGGTGACGGCGGAGGGCTCCTCTCCCCCGCCGCCGAAGAGGTCGAACTGCCCCTCCAGGTTCTTCTTCCGCTGCTGGGCCACTCCGTCCAGCACCTGGCCGTACACTGCCAGCAGCTGGGAACGGCGATAGCCCAGGCTGTCAAAGGCGCCGCACTTGATGAGGCTCTCAGCCACCCGGCGGTTGAGGTCGGCGCCCCCCAGGCGCTGGCAGAAGTCGGCGAAGGAGGTGAAGGGTCCCCCCCGCTCCCGCTCGGAGAGCAGGTCCAGGATGACGCCGCGTCCCACGCCCTTGACCGCCACCAGACCGAAGCGCAGGTTGTCCCCCTCCACAGTGAAGTCGGCGCCGGAGGCGTTGACGTCAGGGGGCAGCAGGTCGATGCCGCTCTCCCGGCACTCCCCGATGTACTCGGCCACCTTGGCCTGGGAATCCAGCACCGAGGTGAGGAGGGCGGCCATATACTCCCTGGGATAGTGGTACTTGAACCAGGCCGTCTGGTAGCAGACGATGGCATAGCTCACGGCGTGGGCCTTGTTGAAGGCGTAGTTGGCAAAGTCGTAGATCTCGTCATAGATGTCCTGGCCGGTCTGCTCCGGGATGCCCAGGGCGATGCAGCCGGGGATGTTCCGCTCCTGGTCGCCGTAGATGAATGCCTGGCGTTCCTTCTCGATCTGGGCCTTCTTCTTCTTGGAGATGGCACGGCGCACCATGTCGGCCTGGCCCAGGGAGTAGCCGCCCAGCTTGCGGAAGATCTCGATGACCTGCTCCTGGTAGACGATGCAGCCGTAGGTCACCGACAGGATGGGCTCCAGGGCAGGGTGCTTGTATCGGATGAGCTTGGGATCGTGCTTGCAGGCGATGAACCGGGGGATGGACTCCATGGGACCGGGGCGGTAGAGGGCGATGATGGCCGTGATGTCCTCGATGTCCTTGGGCTTGAGGCCCACGCACACACCCGTCATGCCGGGAGACTCCATCTGGAACACGCCGGAGGTCTTGCCTTCAGAGAGCATCTGAAACACCGCCGGGTCGTTGTCCGGGATGTTGTGGAGGTCAAAATCGGGCTCCTTCCGGCGGACCAGCTGGACGGCGTCGTCCAGCACCGTCAGGTTCCGCAGGCCCAGAAAGTCCATTTTGAGGAGTCCCAGCTCCTCCAGAGTGGTCATGGTGTACTGGGTGACCACCGACTCGTCGTTCTTGGCCAGGGGGACATAGTCGTCCACGGGGAGGCGGGTGATGACCACGCCGGCGGCATGGGTGGAGGCATGGCGGGGCATGCCCTCGATGCTGCGGGCGGTGTCGATGAGGGTCTTGACCCGCTCGTCCCCCTCGTAGAGATCCCGCAGGGGCTTGGACAGCTTCAGGGCCTCGTCCAGGGTGATGTGGAGG
>CAUBHZ010000011.1 GCA_958435885.1 uncultured Intestinimonas sp.
TTTCAACTATTTACGCTCAGGCTGCCGTCGTTATTGACGGTCACGCCCCAGGCCGCTTCAACGGCATCGTCCGGCTCGGCCTGGATGGCCTGGCTGAGGACGGTGAGTTGCAGGTGGTCCGCCCCGGCGGGCGTTGTGCCAGTCACTTTGCATTCGTCGATGAGCACACCGGTTTTTTGGCCCGCGGGTACCTTGGACGTGCAGTACCAGTATTCACCCTTCTTTTCCCAGCCGCCTGCCGGAGTTATGGCTGTGTAGTCCTCGCCCTCATGGGCGCCCTCAATGATGTTGCCGTTCCCATCCACCCAGTTGGCCACGATGGTAGCCCGGATGTAGGCGGGCACGTTGCCGGTATTTTCAATGGTGACATTGTTCTTAACGGAGTCGCCGTCGTGCCAGTTCGGCTCATCCACTTTGATGGTCACCTTGCCGGCTTCGAAGACGTTCACCTTGGGGCCGGAGCTGGCCACCAGGTAGGCCAGGGTGCCGCCCACGCTGAGGCTCAGCAGCAGGACCAGAGACAGGGCCAGAAGCACCGGCCGTGCAAGATGCCGTTTCTTGGCTCTTTTGCCGTGATAGAACATCATTCTGCCTCCTCTCCTTTCTCATCCGGAACCGCGAGTTTGGCCCGTTCCGGGGGCAGGGCCGCCACGCTCCGGGTGACGGCGACGCCCGTGGAACCGAAGTCATTCTCCGCGCTGGCGTCCTGGGACAGCCAGTTGTTGTTGGTGCGGGTGTTGGTGAATGCCACCGTAGCGGTGTTGTTCACCAGAGTGGTGGTGTCCACCGTCTTAGACGCACCGCCCTGGGGGGTATACCGCCAGGACCAGCCGGTGTCCTCCTCCACGCTGTAGCTGTGACCGGCCTCCAGGTTTTTGAAGGTGGCCTCGCCGCCGTTGGTCAGGGTGAAGGTGGCGTACTCATTGCCGTCCTGATACAGGGTGAACAGGAAGGTGTCCTGGCTGTCGTAGGGGTTGTTGACGGTCTTTCTCACCACCAGGTCAAAGTTGTTCAGGTGGATGCGGAACTGGGCGTTAACGGGACCAGAGGCGCAGTCACAGAGACCCTCAGGGCTCCAGTCAAAGGTGGTGTACGTAGTGGCGGGGGTTCCGTTGATGTCCAGCGTCACCTGCACGTCTGTCTCGGCCGTCAGATGGGTGTCCACCAGCTCCGCTCCGGAGGTCGTCTGGAAGCCGTAGGTCAGGGTCAGTGTGGAAGCATCAGGCAGCAGGCCTTTTGTTACAAACGCTGTGTTTTCCACTCCACTGCTGTGCTTCCACACCACGCTCACCTTGTGACTCTCAAGCAGTCCCTGTGTGAGCTCGGTGTTATAATTCTGCTTGCCGTCCTTCCAGGTGATGGTGGGCTTAAAGATATGAACCATGAAGTCGCCGCTGCCCGCATTGAAATTGCAGTCATCCTCCAGGTCGCAGCTCTTGTGGGTGGTCCGGTAAGAACCGGTGGGAATCACCGTGTTCCCGTTCTTCACCTCAGACACCTTGACGTGGAAGTCGTTTGCACTGTCCGTGCCTACCATAGCCGTCGCCGTATAGGTCAGCTGAGGCTCTGTCGCATTGTTATAGAATTCCGTCTGCGCATCGGCTGCTGTGCCGCTGTGCTCCCAGGTGACGTCGGCCTGCGGGAGATTGCCGCTGTAACTGGTTTCAGCCTGGGTCACATAGGCGTAGCGGTCAGCAAAGGCGATCACCGGGGTGTAGACGTTCACTGTGCCCGTGCAGGTGGCGGTGGTCGCCGTAAGGGTGCCATCCCGAGTGGGGCTCACTGTGACCGTGACGGAATAAGTCCCATCCAGCGTATTGCTGATGGTGCCAGGCGTGAGCTCGCTATAGGTCACACTGACATAGTCATCCTGCCAGTCTTCCGCAGGCCCGGCCACCGGCGTATAGACGTCACCGGCAGTGGGGGCTTCTCCGCCATAGTAGATGTTGGTCGTCTTATTGGTATTTTCGGGCTGGTGGATCTGCACATCCGCCGTGGGAATGTCGAAGGCAACCTCCGGCTCTTCATGCTCTGCATCCACGTAGATACCGGAAGCATCCTTATTCGTGGGTACGCCGTTGCCGCCCCAGAAGCCGTCCTTGGTCTTGATGTGGATCTTGATGACCAGCTTGTCGCCGTGGTAGGTATCGCCAGTCTCCTGTCCGGGCGCGGGACGCCCGGTCTCCGCCACATAGCGGCTGCTGAAATCAAAGCCGCTGACGTCAATGGTGCCACTGTCACTGCTGACGCTCACATCGCTGCTGCCGAGGTAGGTCTTTTTGCCCTCGTCAAACTGGTACACACCACCGGACACGCCGGTGCAGGGAACCGTATAGGCTTCCACTTCCTTGCCCGCGCTCGTATCCATATCCAGGACAAAGTAGTCGGAGATCACATCCCGGATGATGGACTCCTCATTCAGCGTTACGGTGGTGCTGCCGGAACCGATCTGATCTTTAATTTTTTGGAAAATTTGATTCAAACTATCAGAATCTGTGGCCGTCAGATAATACTGATCAGAACTGCGCTCAAAATTTTCTGTAATTTTGTATCCAGTACCGCTGCCCGCAAGGTGATTTCCCGGATTATAAGTGCCTTTACTCGCACCAATTTCAGTGGCACTGTCAAAATTGCTGGAAAGATAGTTTAAGAAGCGGTTGCCTGCCGGTATATCCACTTCGGCAAAATCATTGCTGCCAAAAATTCCGGCTGCATAGGATCCGCCCCAATAACTTCCTACTTCGCCACTACAGGAAATATCACTATAGATCAGATAGTCCCACTTGTCACCATGCAGTTCTTCATTATTTACACCGTTGAAAATACCAATAGAGTAAACCGACACACCTGCATTTTTTAGGTCATAAGCAGTTTCAATTGCAGCTGTTGCCACACTTGTGTCAAAATCACTTTGCTTAGTTGGAACACCATCGGTGAAGACAATGACCACCTTGCTGCGAGTCGTGTTGTCGCCGCCATAGGTATAGCCATTACCCGTAATCAGGTTTTCTGCCCTTTCCATGCCTGAAGCCACATTGGTAGCGCCCTCCGGCTCATCAGGAAGACTGTTGATCCTCTGTTTCAGGTTTGTGTTGCCAGTTTCATCCACATAAGTCCAGCCCTGGAGGGTAGTGGAATTTGTCCCAAAAGTCACAATTGCAATGCGATGATCCGCCTCACTGGAATACTGCTCCGCTACAGAGTCAATGAAGTTGTTCACCGCCACCTTCATGGCGTACTGCCGGCGTGCAGTGTTATCGTTGGTAGAATTGCCATTAAAATTATATGCCATTGATCCGGACTGATCCAGCACCAGCACGATGTCCGCCGGGACCGTCTTCTCATCCTCGGTGATGGTATACTTGCCGGTGGCGTAGGTCTCAATGGTAATAGTGCCGGTACCGTTTTCAGAATCCCAGTCCACTTCCTTAGACTGGTAAAGAGAATCTTCTTCCTGTTGGGGATCAGCAGAGTAAAGCGTTGGCAGACTCATCAGCATGGGACCGTTCATCAACATAGCACGACCGATATCGGCAACTTCCACTTCCACCGGCGGCATCAGGGGTCCGGCATCGGTAAAGATCTTGGACTCAAATGTAACCGAAGCCTCGTATAGAGTCTGACTATGTTTTTGCATCTGTTCTAGCTGTTCATCATCCAAGCTCATCAAAAAGTTAGTGCGCTCTTCGTCAGAATAGGGCTCCAAGACAGCATCAAATTCTTCCAGGGTCTCTGCCGCCATAAGGGCATTGTAGATGGCCTCCACGTCGGTGAGGGGGGCGGTGAGGGCGGCCACCTTCTCGGCATAGGCGGCCCGATCCTCCTCGGGAAGGGCGAGCACATACTCGTCCAGCTCGGCCTTCTGCTCGTCGCTGATGGCGCCCAGGATGGCGTCATAGTCCGCCTTGGTCTCGGCGGCCAGGATAGCGGAGTAGATCTCCTCCACCGTCTCAAAGCTCAGGACGGGGGGCACCAGGGCCTCCAGCTTGGCGATCTTGTCGGCGTAGGCTTCTTGCTCATCGGGGGACAGGGTGGCCACGTACTCGGCCAGGAGGGCATCGATGCTGTAGGAATCCAGGGGGACCAACTCCGCCTTGGCGGCGGCGTACTCAGCCAGGGTCGTGGCGGCCATGATCTTCTCATAGACGGTCTTGGCCACGGCCATAGCGGCGCACTTGGGGCAGGTGGTGGGGTCGTTGCCGTGCTCGCACAGGGCTGCGCCGGGGACTGTGGCTTCGGGGATCTCTACGGTCTCGGTGGGAGCGGGAACCGTGCTCTCACTGGGCTTGGGAGTGGGATCCGTGCTCTCGCTGGGCACAGGAGTGGGGTCCGCGCTCTCGCTGGGCACAGGAGTGGGGTCCGCGCTCTCACTGGGCACAGGAGTGGGATCCGTGCTCTCACTGGGCACGGGAGTGGGGTCCGCGCTCTCGCTGGGAGCAGGAGTGGGGTCCGCGCTCTCGCTGGGAGCGGGAGTGGGGTCCGCGCTCTCGCTGGGAGCGGGAGTGGGGTCCGTACCCTCGTCGGGCACGGTGGTGGTATCGCCGCCCTCGTCGGGCACGGTGGCGGTATCGCCGCCCTCGTCAGGCACGGTGGCGGTATCGCCGCCCTCGTCGGGCACGGTGGCGGTATCGTCGCCCTCGTCAGGCACAGTGGCGGTATCGCCGCCCTCGTCGGGCTGCGTGCTCTCGGTGGTCTGAGTCACAGTAGCGCCCGCGTCGTCCCCCTCAACGGCCAGGACGGCGGTGGGGAGCGTGATGGACAGCACCATGGTCAGCACCAGGAGCATGGCCAATAGCTTTCTAACTTTCATGATGGTGGTTCCTCCTCCCCAATGTTATTCCCCGTCTCCGGCTGCGGGAGGCGTGGGTTCGCTCTCGCCCTCGTCGGTAGTTCCTTCACCGGCGGTTCCCTCACCCTCGTCGGGAGTCTCGGTGATCTCAGGAGACTCAGTGGACTCAGGGGTCTCGGTGCTTTCCGGAGTCTCGGTGCTCTCGGGAGCCTCCGTGCTCTCAGGAGCCTCAGGGGTCTCCTCAGGCACGGCCATCAGGCCAAAGGCCTCCTGGGCGCTGTCGCCGGTATGGGCCCGCTGGATGGCCTGGGCATCCACGGTGATGGTGAACGTGGAGTTCTGGTAGTCGTTGCCCATGTTGGGCCCGTCAAAGTGGACGGAGGTAAACAGGGGATTCGTCAGAGGCTCGTCGGCGGTGAGAGGGCTGTTATAGTAGTACCAGCCGTCCTCGCCCTTGGTCCACTGGTAAGCGCCATCGCCCAGATCCAGATCCAGATGGACCACTCCGGCGGGATTGGACATGGGGTCCACCACCTCATCGGACCACTGGATGGCAGGGGTGAGCTGGACGCGGACCCAGCAGTCGGCGGACTCGTCCAGCTTCTGCACCGCCACCACCTTGCTGGCGTTGGTGCCGGGCATCACCGGCATGCCGTCGGGGTAGACGTCATTGAAGTTGGGCATGGACTCCACGGTGTGCACGGTGAACTCCGGGTCCACCGGCTCCTCGCCCTCCGGGTCCACGTTGAAGCCGGGGTCCACCGGGTCCTCATCGGGCGGCAGCGTCTTGTCCAGCAGTTCGATCTGGACGCTGCCGGCGGTGATGATGTTGTGGGCCGTCTCCTCCGCCGTGAAGGCGGCCAGGGTGCCATAGGCGGCCAGGGAGGCCACAGCCACCACAGCCGCAACGATGGCAAGCTTTTTCTTCATGCAGAACGACTCCTTTCTATCTCAACACTTTTTTGTTATTTCTCCAACTGCTTCCGGCCCTCCGGAAGCCGCGCAGACCGCGCGCCGGCATCCCGAACCCCGCCGGGGTGTCCGCGCGCGGCCTGCCCGGTTGGGCAGACCGCGAAAAACACGGGAGTGAAGGGTCAGGGCTCCACGGACTCGCCGATGATCGCAGGACGCAGGGCCTCGTAGGCAGCCGCACGGCTGGCCTGCTTGTCGGCCTCATTGTAGAAGCCCTCGGCCTGGATGGCGTAGGCAGTGATCACAATGTTGTACTCGCCGTTCACGGGATACATGGACTCGACCACGTCGGCGGGCACGGTAACCTTGTCAAAGTAGGTGACAGACTCGCCGGGCTCCTTGGGGCTCAGCACGCCCAGGACGACATAGCCCTCCTCCAGATCCATGTCCATGATCTTGGGCTGGACCTCGCTGACGAACCAGGCGTCGATCAGCTTGCCGGCGTCGGTCAGGCCCCAGACCTTGACCTCGGCATAGTTCTTCAGCAGGGTGGCGAAGTCCTCGGAGAGCTGGACCTTCATGAAGGTATAGGCGGTCTGGCTGTCCTCAGCCACGGTGATGGTGGGGTCCTTGTCGATCTCACGGGTGGGGATCAGCGAAGCCTCGTCCTCGTTCCACTCGGGCTCGGTCAGGGTGATGTCCACCTTGCCCACCGTAAAGGTGTTGGTCTTCTCGTCGGTGTCGGTGAAGTAGGCCAGCATGCCGCCGATGGACATGGCGCAGACCAGCATCACAGCAGTGGCGGCCAGAAGGATGGATTTCTTTTTCATGTACATTTAACTCCTCTCATTTTTGAAATTGAAGTCAGGTTGTGGTCTCTCTTTGAGCCAACTCCCAAATATCAGTAATATTGGTCAGCGGAGCACCATCCTCGCCGGTCAGATAGTCCTTCTGAATGGCGTAGGCGGTGAAGGTGAGGGTGGGGTACTGATCCTGACTGATGAGGCTGTCCATCTTATCCTTGGTGACATCGGCACTCACCTTGACCTGATTGTTTGCCAGGATCTGATACTCCACCGCCTCATCACTGGAAGCGTACTCGCGGTAGTAGACGTCGCCCTCCACGCCACTTACCTTCTGCCAGCCAGCTGCGACCGCATAAGGCTCCAGGAAGGTGTCATAGTTCGCGCTCTTCTCGATCTCCACAAAGATGTAGCTGTCCAGACTGCCGGCTGTCACGGTAACCTTGGGGTCCTTGGTGATGGTCTTGCCGGGGACCATCTGGAAATGATATTTTACCTCGGCATTTTCACCAGCTGGCTCTGTCAAGGTGATATCCACGTCCGAGGTGGTAAAGGTGTTGGTAACGCTGTCGGGCTTGGAGACCAGCCACGCCAGGGAGCCGCCCACTGCAATGCCGATGACCATGGTCACCGCACACAGCAGAGCCAAAGTTCTTTTCTTCATGACTGTACCTCCTCAGTATTGTCACGACAAGAGGTTGTCAGATCAGGCGAAGTAATCTTCGGGAATCTGAGTATAAGCCTGATCAATGCTCACGCCTTCGCTCTGAATGGCGAAAGCCTTGATGGTGATCTCAGCATCCACCAGGTCCTCATAAGTAGCATCTTCCAGGTCGCCCTTAATGGCAAACTTGGTAAACACGGTCAGGTCCAGGGTCTTGCCATCCTCAACCTCATCAAGATCTTCCTGATTGACTTCCATGTAATAGTAGTCGCCCTTCTTAGTCCAACCATTGGCGGTGATCTGATCAGCAATGGTACCCAGGCTATCTTCCGTAACTGCGGCCTCGGCATCTCCCAGGCCATTGTTCACATCCACGATGACCCAGCAGGGCTCACTGTCCTTGGTCACATGGACAATGGGGTCCTTGTCATAGGTGCTGCCGGGGATCAGCTTATAGGTGTTCGCAGTGTCACGGGCCACGCTGGAGTTGTCCACTCCCTCAGCATCTTTTTTATCAACGTTTGCCTCATCCAGGGTGATGTTTACATTGCCGACCGTGAAGGTGTTCTTCACCAAATCGGTGTCGTCGGTCAGGAAGGCCAGAGTCCCGGCGACAGAGATGCCGGCCACCATGACCAGCGCCAGACCTGCGGTTACGATTTTCTTTGCGTTCATACTTTTTTCCTCCTCATTTAAAATATTAACCATGTTATATTGCATCAGCACGCGCCCGCCACGCGTGGGGATACCGTTTTACTGGGCCTCGCGTTTCTTCTTCTCGGCGGCCTTCCGGTCGGACTCGTCGGCCTTCTCCAGCCAGTCGGGGAGAAAGACGATGATGAGCAGGATGAGGGCCGCGCAGATGGCGATATAAGTACCCGGGGGATTGGTGATCCAGTCGGAGAAGTAGCCCAGCTCGGGGACACAGAACACCGGCTTGCCCACCAGGTTCTCGAAGAGCACCGGAGCGCCGTCGGGGGCGTCGTTGGCGTCGCCCTTGGTGTAGAAGTACCCGTTCTCCTCGTCGATGTCGATGACCCGGTGGGTGGCCACCACCAGATCCTCGTTGAGAACGAAGGTGATGGGGTCGCCCACCTGGATGTCCTCGGGGTCGGCGTCCTTCACGTAGATGAGGGACCCCACGGGGTAGGTGGGCTCCATGCTGCCGCTGAGGACGGCGTAGGGGGTGATGCCCACCAGCCGGACCCCGGCCAGCAGCACCGCCAGGACCACCACCGCCGCCACCAGTACCCAGGAGACCGCGTTCCAGATTTTCTTGACCGTACGATTCATGCCCGCTGTTCCACCTTTTCCGTATTTTCCACCGTGACCGACAGGGCGTTGTCCAGCAGGCTGATGAGCTCCAGTGCGCTGCGGAACTGAGACTCCATATCCCGGTCCACCCAGAGGACGCTCCCCTGCCAGCTGGCGTTCTGCCGGAAGAGGACGCTGACCCGGAAGGTGGCGATGGGACTGCCCCTCTTCCGTTCCCGGGCGGCACACTCCAGAATGTGGTCCGCCGGAGCGGCAAAGGCGCGTGGTTCCACCCCCCGCTGGGGCTGGTTGTCCAGATCCATGACCGCGTCCATCAGCACCAGAAACTGCATCAGATTTTCAAAGCCGAGATTCTGATCCAGTTTCGCGCACCGCAGTATCCCCTCCATACATTTATTTGTATAGGAGTATATCTGCACCACGCTGGTGTTCCTGCCCTTGGGCGCAAAGTGGGATGATATGACCGCCACGCCTCTACCCTCCCCTTTTCACAAATTTCAGATGACTTTCATCCATCATTTGGTTATAGTTTATAGTCCACAGGTTTCCAGAAGGTTACAGCCACAGCCTCACCAAGAATTTTTGAAAATTTTTTTATTTCTTTCCGTATTTTCCTTGTCCGTGGACATCCATTATGCTATCATATATAGTGATTTAGACTAGATTTGTATCGTGAACCGTGTATCGGTCGGGTGTAAAGCCCACATTATGTTCCTAGAGGTGATTCCATATGGGCGTACGCGGTGTCTTGTATGTCTCCCTGCTGGGGAGCTTTTCCCTGCGCTACGTCAGCGGTGAGACGACACACGCCATCACAGAACAGGAGAGCACATCCCGCCGGCTGTGGACGTTTTTACAGTATCTGTTCGCCTTTTCCCAGCGCAGTGTCTCCCAGGATGAGCTCATCGACGTCCTGTGGGGGGACTCCGACATCTCCAACCCGGTCAACACGCTGAAGACCCTGCTCCACCGCAGCCGTCAGGTCCTGGAGTCCCTGGGCATCCCCGACGGGAAGGAGGCTCTCCGCTACCGGCGGGGCATCTACTCCTGGTCGCCGGAGCTGGACATGCGGGTGGACGCCAACGATTTCGAAACCCTCTGCGCCCAGTTCGCCGCCGCCCCCCAGAGCACGGAGGGCCTTGAGGCCGCCGCCAAGGCGGTGGAGCTCTATCGGGGGGACTTCCTCCCCGCCGCCTCCGGCAGCCCCTGGGCCGTCTCCCTGCGCACCTACTACCACGATCGCTTCCTCCAGCTGTGCTGTGACCTGGCCAACGCCCTCCGGGCGGTCGGACGCACCGAGGACGCCATCGGCATCTGCCGCACCGCCACCACAGTCGATCCCTATGACGAGTCCTGCCACCTGCTCCTCATGGAGCTGCTGGCGGCCTCCGGCGCCCAGCAGGCCGCCCTCCAGCACTACGCCTACGTGTCCAACCTCTTTATGGATCAGCTGGGCGTCGCTCCGTCGGACAACATGGTGGCCTTCTACCACACTCTGGCCAAATCCGCCGGCGGCCTGGAGCTGGACCTCCACACGGTGAGAGACCATCTCCTGGAAAAAGAGCGCCATTCCGGGGCCTATTTCTGTGATTACATCGTCTTTCAGGACATTTATCGCCTGATGGCTCGGAGCGCACAGCGCTCCGGTCAGGTCGTCGAGCTGGTCATGATGACCCTGTTTGAGAAACAGGGTCGTCGCCTGGAACCAAACGACGCCGCCGCGGCCATGGATGACCTCCGCTCGGCCATCCACTCCAGCCTCCGCTCCGGCGACGTGTTCACCCGCTCCAGCGCCGTCCAGTTTCTCATCCTGCTCCCCTCCGCCAGCTATGAAAACGGCGTCAAGGTCTGCCAGCGGGTCCTCACGACCTTCCGGCAGGCGCCCAGCGCCAGCCGCTTCCGCCCTGAGTTCAGCCTGCTTCCCGTCCGCTCCTTCCCGGAGGAGCACTCCAGCTCCGTTGCGGGCTTTGCCAAATGTCCATCCTAATCAGATAGGCCGCTGTTTTCTTTGGAAAACAGCGGCCTTTTTCCTTCCAGTGGGACGTTGGGCAGGAAGGCGGACCCGGAGCGCCCCTCCTTGCATCTCAGGCGACCCCGTGTTACACTACCTTTATCAAAGTATGGGCGGACGCGGGCACTCCCCTGTCCGGACCCAGACCCATGGAACGGGAGGGCCGACCATGCCGACGACCGATCAAGCGCAGATGTCCAGTATCAGCCAGTCTCTGCTCAAAGGCAGCAAGGACGAGATCAACCGCCAGCTGTTCGCCATTCTGAACAGTGTGAACGACGGGCTGTACATCACCGATGGAGATGCCAACACCATCCTGGTCAACGACGCCTACGAGGCCATCTCCGGGCTGCGCCGCCGGGCGGTGCTGG
This sequence comes from uncultured Intestinimonas sp., assembly GCA_958435885.1. The sequence goes on from CAUBHZ010000011.1 coordinate 10,826, forward strand.
GCAGGAACATGCGGGATATCGTCTCCGGCGGCCTCATCAACCGCTCGGGCTCCCTGGAGGTGCTGAAAACCAGAGGGCCGGTCACCCTGGAGCAGACCTTCGGCACCGGCAAGCGCGCCCTCATCACCAGTACCCCCCATTTCGACGGAGAGGGCCGCATCGCCCTCGTGGTCACCGTGGTGCGGGATATCACGGAGATCCGCAGGCTCCAGCAGAGGCTGGAAAAGGACCGGGAGCGCCGCCGGGCGGAGATGGCCTTTCTCCAGCGGGCCAGCCAGTTCGGTGATGCCATCGTCGCCCATGACCCCACCACCCTTGAGGTGCTCAGCCGCGCCCGGAAGGTGGCCGCGCTGGATACAACCGTCCTGCTGCTGGGAGAGACCGGCGTGGGCAAGGAGCAGCTGGCCCGGTACATCTATGAAAACTCCAACCGGGCCGACCAGACCTTTATCGGCATCAACTGCGGGGCCATCCCCCCCTCCCTCATCGAGAGCGAGCTCTTCGGCTACGAGAAGGGTGCCTTTACCGGCGCCGGCAAGACGGGCAAAATGGGCTTGTTTGAGAGCGCCGACAACGGCACCGTTTTCCTGGACGAGGTGGGTGACCTGCCCCTGGAGCTGCAGGTCCACCTGCTCCGCGTCCTTCAGGAGATGTCGGTACGCAGGGTGGGCGGCGTCCGCTCCATTCCGGTGAACACCCGGATCATTGCCGCCACCAACCGGGATCTGGCCGATATGGTGCGGAACAAGACCTTTCGGGAGGACCTCTATTACCGCCTGAATGTGGTGCCCATCGAGATCCCGCCTCTGCGCCGGCGTCCCGGCGACATCCGCCCCCTGGTGGACAGCTTCCTCGCCACCATGAACAAAAAATACCAGTATCACAAGGCCTTCTCCCGTGAGGCCTTGGACGTCCTCCACCACTATGCCTGGCCAGGGAATGTGCGGGAGCTGAAAAATGTAGTGGAGCAGGCCGTGATCCTCAGCGCCGGCGACGAGATCCTGGCCTCCGACCTGCCCATCTCCTGCCGCTGCGGTCCCGCTCACAGCGGGTCCGGAGAGGAGGGCTCCATTGATCTGAAAAAAAGGGTGGCCGCCTTTGAATACGAATACCTTGTAAAGGCGTATGAGCGCCATGGGACCGTGCGCGCGGCGGCGGCCAGCCTGGGCATGGACAGCGCCACCTTTGTCCGGAAGCGGAAAAAGTACCAGAAGCTGCTGCAAAAATAAAACGGCTGCTGCAAAAATGCAGCAGCTCCAAAAGCCCGTTTTCCCAACGCATACGCCTTTTCAGGAACGGTAGCCCGACGGAATTTGCTGCATAATTGCAGCAAATTCCCCGCCCGCAAGGGTGCTTTCAATTCCCCAAAGAGTTGGGCCGCAACTCTTTGGGGAATTACTTCCAAATTGGCACGTCCTATGCTTTCATATCAGATGCTGCATATGGCCGTCCGCCTGTGCCGGTGGCACGCTCCTCCGGTATGTGTACGGCGGCACGATCCAATCTGGAAAGGAAGTATCGCTATGGCACTTATGACCGGTGAGCAATACATCGAGAGCATCCGCAAGATCCCCATGCAGATCTACATGTTCGGCAAGAAGGTGGAGAACCCGGTGGACGACCCAATCCTCCGCCCTTCCCTCAACAGCGTACGCATGACCTATGATCTGGCCCAGATGCCCGAGTACCAGGATCTGATGACCGTCGTCTCCCCCGAGACCGGTGAGCGCATCAACCGGTTCACCCACATCCACCGCTCCACCGAGGACCTGCGTAACAAGGTGAAGATGCAGCGGCTGCTGGGCCAGAAGACCGCCGCCTGCTTCCAGCGCTGCGTGGGTATGGATGCCTTCAACGCCGAGTACTCCACCACCTATGAGATCGACAAGCGCTACGGCACCCACTACCATGAAAACTTCAAGAAGTTCATGCTCTACTGCCAGGAGAACGATCTCACCGTGGACGGCGCCATGACGGACACCAAGGGCGACCGCTCCAAGGCGCCCCATGAGCAGGACGACCCCGATCTCTTCCTCCGGGTGGTGGAGCGGCGGCCCGACGGCGTGGTGGTCTGCGGCGCCAAGGCCCACCAGACCGGCATCATCAACTCCCACGAGGTCATCGTCATGCCCACCATCTCCATGGGTCCCGACGACAGGGATTACGCCATCTCCTTTGCCGTGCCCCTGAGCACTGAGGGTCTCTATATGATCGTCGGCCGCCAGAGCTGCGACACCCGCAAGACCGAGGGCGGCGATATGGACGTGGGCAATGCCGAGTTCGGCGGCGTGGAGGCCCTCACCGTGTTTGACCACGTCTTCGTGCCCAACGAGCGCATCTTCCTCAACGGCGAGACCGAGTTCGCCGGCATGCTGGTGGAGCGCTTCGCCGGCTACCACCGCCAGAGCTACGGCGGCTGCAAGGTAGGGGTGGGCGACGTGCTCATTGGCGCCGCCGCCGTGGCCGCCGACTACAACGGCGCCGCCAAGGCCTCCCACATCAAGGACAAGCTCATCGAGATGACCCATCTCAACGAGACCCTCTACTGCTGCGGCATCGCCTGTTCCGCCGAGGGCTACCCCACCGAAAGCGGCAACTACATGATCGATCTGCTGCTGGCCAACGTCTGCAAGCAGAACGTGACCCGTTTCCCCTACGAGATCGTCCGCCTGGCCGAGGACATCGCCGGCGGCCTCATGGTCACCGCCCCCTCCGAGGCCGATCTCCGGGACCCCAAGCTGGGACCCGTCATCGACAAGTACTTTAAGGGTGTCTCCGGCGTGTCCACCGAGAACCGCCTGCGCATCCTGCGCCTCATCGAGAACCTGTCCCTGGGCACCGCCGCCGTGGGTTACCGCACCGAGTCCATGCACGGCGCCGGCTCCCCCCAGGCCCAGCGCATCATGATCGCCCGGCAGGGCAATCTGCCCCACAAGAAGGCCCTGGCAAAGGCCATCGCCCATATCAAGGAGGACTGACCACCCCGCAGGGGCGGTGTGATCCTTCGGAAAGGAGGCTCTCCATGTATCCTGAGATCGAAGCGGTCCTGGATCAATACGTACGGCCGCTGCTCCGCGCCCACGGCGGAGACATGGAAGTCCTGGAGCTCACTGACGACGGCATCCTTCGCTTCCGCATGCATGGCCGGTGTGCCGGCTGTCCTGCCGCCGACCTGACCACCGAGGAGCTCATCCAGGCCGAGCTTACAGAGCGGCTCCCCCAGGTGAAACAGGCCGTGCTGGTCCACGAGGTGAGCGAGGATCTGCTCCGACAGGCCCGGGCCATCCTGCGGAACCACCATGGGTGAGTCCGTGGAGATCGGCGTGCGCTATTGCGGAGGCTGCAACCCCCGCTATGACCGGGTGGCGCTGGTGGAGTGTCTGGTCCGGCTCCTCCCGGAGCACCACTTTACGGCAGCCCGACAGGAGGAATCCTATTCCGCCGTACTGGTGGTGTGTGGCTGCACCAGCCGCTGCGCCAGCGTGACCGGCCTTCAGCCGTCCCCGGGCGGCCTGATTTACGTGGGCGGCTGGGAGGACCTGCCGTCCGTGCAGGACACCCTGCAACAGCTCTCGGACGCCCTCCACATCCAGCCGCCTGCCTCCATCTGACCCCGGCGGACAGGGAATGGCTTCCCTTTGCGAATCCCACCGCAGTTTGAGCTGACTTTTTTGATTCCGTCGAAAAAGTTCCTGACCACGCGGGAAAGTGGGAGGTTCACCGCCCCCTTTTCACTCTTTTTCCCGTGGTTTGTTTTGCATGGTACCACTTTTTCGGCAGACTGAGGCCGCTGTTTTCTTTGGAAAACAGCGGCCTTTTTCCTTCAGGGGAACTTCCTTCCCGGTTGACAAGGACTCCCATCCCGACTAAACTTTTACGCAAGAGCGGCGGTCCGCCGCGGTCCCTGAACCACCACCGTCAAAGGAGCCATGCTATGTATTATATCGGAATCGATCTGGGCACCTCCGCCGTCAAGCTGCTGCTGGTGGACGAAAACGGCGCCATCCTCAACGAGGTGACCCGGGAATACCCCCTGGAATTCCCGCGGCCCGGCTGGAGCCAGCAGGACCCGGAGGACTGGAAAAAGGCGGTGCTGGAGGGCATCCCCGCCCTGCTCTCGGGCTTTGACGCCGGAGCGGTGGCGGGCATCGGCTGCGGCGGCCAGATGCACGGCCTGGTGGTGCTGGACGACCGGGACCGGGTCATCCGCCCCGCCATCCTGTG
>CAUBHZ010000012.1 GCA_958435885.1 uncultured Intestinimonas sp.
GTCCTCCAACTGGACGATCTCCTGGTCCTCCTGCGGGTCGAACTCGTCGTAGATGTTGCCCACGATCTCCTCCAGCAGGTCCTCCATGGTCAGAAGCCCCGACGTGCCGCCGTACTCGTCCACCACGATGGCCATGTGGACCTTCTTGCTCTGCATGTCCCGGAACAGCACGTCGGCCCGCACCGACTCCGGCACGAAGTAGGCCGGACGCAGCAGCTCCCGGATGGGCTTGGGCTCCGGATGGCGGCTGTTGAGGAAGTAGTCCCGGCTGCTCAGGATGCCCAGCACATCGTCGGCGTCCTCTCCGCACACCGGGAACCGGGACAGGCCCGACTCCTCGATGGTCTTGACGATCTCCTCGTCGGTGTCCTCCGCCCACAGCAGCACCATGTCGGTGCGGTGGACCATCACGTCCTCGGCCACCGTGTCGTTGAACTCGAAGACGTTCTCGATCATCTCCTTCTCACCGGCCTCCATGTCCCCCTTCTCCTCGCTCAGGTCCATGAGGGCCCGCAGGTCCTCCTCGGAGACCGACTCACGCCCGGCGTCCGGCTTGATCCGGGTCAGGCGCAGAAAGGCGTTCCACGCGGCGTTGATCCCGCCCCCAAAGGGCGCCCACGCCTGGGACAGCAGCGCCCCCAGCAGAAACAGGACGACGCCCGCAAGTATGTACGGCCATAATGGGTCCGGCAGCAAAACAAATTCCTCCTCGTACATCCGGCCGAGAACCCATGCCCCGGCCGTCATTTTTCCGGTTTGGTCAACATTATAGCACAGAGAAGAAAACTTTTCACTATAAAGTTCAACTGAGCGCCGGGATGTGGTATACTGTTCTCACTTTTTCCTGTCTCTTCCCGTATGACAGTGCCTTTTCAGGAGATGATGAGAGATGAAGTCCCTTCCCGCTCCCCTGCGTGCCCTGCCCGACGAGCTGGGCGATTTTCTCCGCCGCGCCCTCTTCTCCGTCCTCATCGGCCTGCTGGTGGGCGCCGTGGGTGTGGCCTTCCACTACGGCATCGACCTGGCCACCGAGCTGCGCCAGGAGCACCACTGGCTACTCTTCCTCCTCCCCCTGGGCGGCCTGGCCATCGTGCTCCTCTACCAGGTGTGCGGCATGGAGAAGGACCAGGGCACCAACCTGGTGCTGGTGGCCGTCCGGGAGCATGAGCCCATGCGCCTGCGCACCGCCCCCCTCATCTTCCTCTCCACCGTCCTCACCCACCTGGTGGGCGGCTCCGCCGGCCGGGAGGGCGCCGCCCTCCAGCTGGGCGCCTCCATCTCCAGCAAGATCGGCCACAAGCTGGGCCTGGAGCCCGAAGAGGGCCGCATCGTCACCGTCTGCGGCATGGCCGCCGCCTTCTCCGCCCTCTTCGGCACCCCCCTCACCGCCGCCGTCTTCGCCCTGGAGGTGGTCCACGTGGGCATCATGCAGTACGCCGCCCTGGTCCCCGCCTTCCTCGCCTCCCTCACCGGCTTCCTGCTGGCCGGCTGGCTGGGCGTCCCCCCCACCGCCTACACCGTCTCCGGCCTAGCCGCGCTCTCCCCCCTCTCCCTCCTCCAGATGGTGGTGCTGGGCGCCCTGTGCGCCGTGCTGGCCGTCTTTTTCTGCGCCGTCACCCACGGCGCCGGCCACCTCTACGCCAAGGTCCTCCCCGACCCCCGGTTCCGGGCCCTGGCGGGCGGCGCCCTGGTCCTCCTCCTCTCCCTGCTGGACGGCGGTCTGGCCCACCAGTACTACAACGGCGCAGGCGGCAACCTGGTGGAGGCCGCCGTCACCGGCGCCGGACTCGGCGTGGAGCCCTGGGCCTTCCTGGCCAAGCTCCTCTTCACCGCCGTCACCCTGGGCGCCGGCTTCCGGGGCGGCGAGATCGTCCCCGCCTTCGCCTGCGGCGCCACCTTCGGCTGCGTCATCGCCCCCTACCTGGGCCTGTCCCCCTCCTTCGGCGGCGCCGCCGCCATGGTGGCCACCTTCTGCGGCGTCACCAACTGCCCCATCTCCTCCATCCTCCTGGCCTACGAGCTCTTCGGCGGCGGCGGCCTCCCCCTCTACGCCCTGGCCATCGCCGTGGCCTACCGCCTGTCCGGCTACTCCGGCCTCTACAGCGAACAGGTCATCCTCTACTCCAAGCGGGACCCCAGGGAGATTGACCGCAAAGCGAAGTGAACGCCCTTTTTCATTCCCAAACAAGGAGCTTTCCTATGAATATTTTCGATATTATGGGACCAGTTATGGTTGGCCCGTCGCCCCAGCCCATGGTCCATGGGCCGGGGACCCCGCATTGATCTCACTTCCTCGGGCGGAGTGAATCCGCCCTGCGGCAAGGTCCCGGGACAAGCCCGGGACACTTGGACGCGCCCGACGGCGCGGCTCGCTTCCGCTCGCGGACGACGGCCCCACCCCACCTCTTTTCTCACTCTCAACAAGGAGCTTTCCTATGAACATTTTTGATATTATGGGACCAGTTATGGTTGGCCCGTCGTCCTCCCACACCGCCGGGGCGGTGCGGATCGGACTCATCACCCGGCACCTGCTGGGCAGTCAGCCCGTCTCCGCCCAACTCCTCCTCCACGGCTCCTTCGCCGCCACCGGCAAGGGCCACGGCACCGACCGGGCCCTGGTGGCCGGGCTGCTGGATATGGCCCCCGACGACCCCCGCATCCCCCGCTCCTTCGTCCTGGCCAAGGAGGCCGGCATGGAGCTCCACATCTCCACCGCCGTCCTCCGGGGCGCCCACCCCAACACCGTCCTCCTCCGGGTCCGGGACGCCCAGGGCCGGGAGATGGAGGTCAACGCCTCCTCCCTGGGCGGCGGACGGGTACGGGTCAACGCCATCGACGGCATGGAGGCCACCTTCACCGGCGACTACCCCACCCTCATCATCCGCAACCAGGACCGGCCCGGCGCCGTGGCCGAGGTCTCCGCCATCCTCTCCCGGCGGCAGGTGAACATCGCCACCATGCAGCTCTACCGGGACAAGCGGGGCGGACTGGCCGTCATGGTGCTGGAGAGCGACCAGCCCATCTGGGACGAGGCGGTGGAGGAGCTGCGCTCCTCCCCGGGCATCGTCCGGGTGACCTATCTGGACATGGAAGGGGGACATTGACATGGCATTCGGTTCTGTGGAGAGCCTCCTCCGGGCATCGGAGTCCGTCCCGGTGTGGGAGGCCGTCCTCCTGGACGACCTCAGCGACCGGGGCGTGGAGCGGGAGGCCTCCTGGGAGAAGATGACGGGGCTCTGGCGGGCCATGGAGGAGTCCGTGGCCAGCTATGACCCGGAGCGCCGCTCCGCCTGCGGCCTCACCGGCGGCGACGGCGCTAAAGTCGAACAGGCTCAGATCGGGCTGTGCGGACCGGTGCTCACCGCCGTCATGGCCACCGCGTTGAAGGTGGGCGAGTGCAACGCCTGCATGGGCCGCATCGTGGCCGCCCCCACCGCCGGAGCCAGCGGCGTCCTCCCCGCCGTGCTGCTGCCCATGAAGGAGAAGTACGGCTTTACCGACGAGGATATGGTCCGTGCCCTCTATGTGGCCGCCGGCTTCGGACAGGTCATTGCCACCCGGGCCTCCATCGCCGGAGCCGAGGGCGGCTGCCAGGCCGAGGTGGGCTCGGCCTCCGCCATGGCCGCCGCCGCCCTGGTCTCTCTCATGGGCGGCACCCCGGATCAGATGGCCCGGGCCTGCGCCACCGCCCTCCAGAACCTGATGGGCCTGGTGTGCGACCCGGTGGCCGGGCTGGTGGAGCTGCCCTGCGTCAAGCGCAACGTCATCGGTGCCGTCAACGCCCTCACCGCCGCCGAGCTGGCCCTGGCCGGGGTGGAGAGCCCCATCCCCTGCGACGAGGTCATCGACGCCATGCGCGCCGTGGGCGACGTCCTCCCCGCCTCCCTCCGGGAGACCGGCGGCGGCGGTCTGGCCGCCACCCCCACCGGCCGCCGCATCGCCGAGGAGCTGCTGGGCCGGTAGCCGTTGCGCAGAACTCCCAGTTTGTGATATACTGCACTATATTTGCCAAAGGAGTTTCGACCATGTTTACCTTCAACCACTTCAACTTCAACGTCCTGGACCTGGAGCGGAGCCTCACCTTCTACAAGGACGCCCTGGGCCTGGTCCCCGTGTCCAAAAAGGAGGCCGACGACGGCTCCTTCACCCTGGTCTACCTGGGGGACGGCGTGTCCGCCTTCACCCTGGAGCTCACCTGGCTCAAGGACCGGACCGAGCCCTACGACCTGGGCGAGGGGGAGTTCCACCTGGCCTTCACCGTGCCCGACCTGGACGCCGCCCACCGGAAGCACCAGGACATGGGCTGCATCTGCTTTGAAAATCCCGCTATGGGGATCTACTTCATTGAGGACCCGGACGGCTACTGGATCGAGATCGTCCCGGACAAGGGGTGAGGACATGGCAGGGAAACAGGAAGGCGGTCGGCTGGTCTATGCCGATCTGATGCGGGTGGCCGCCATGCTGGCCGTCATCATCATCCACGTCTCCGGGGGGTGGCTGGAGTCCCTCCCCGTGGGGACGGCGGACTGGCACGCCCTCAACGCCTGGGACAGCCTCACCCGCTGGGCCGTCCCCGTCTTTGTCATGTGCAGCGGCATGTTCCTGCTGGACCCTAAAAAGTCCCTCTCCCTGCCCACCCTCTTCTTCCGCTATTTTCTCCGGATGGTCACCGCCCTCTTCTTCTGGGGCATGGCCTATCACCTGCTCTATGATTTCCTCAACGGCGTCCTGAGCCTGGACAGCCTCCCCCACGCCCTCTACGCCGTGGTGCTGGGCAACACCGAGACCCACCTGTGGTTCCTCACCATGATGATGGGCCTCTATCTCCTCACGCCCATTCTCCGGGCCTTCATCCGGGGCGCCTCCCGGGGGGACCTCCACTGGTTCTTCCTCATCTACGCCGTCTTTATGCTGGTCCTCCCCCTCTTCCTCCGGCTCCGGGGGAGTCAGACTGCCGCCCTCTACGCCGACCGCTTCTACCTCAACTTCACCCTGGCCTTTCCGCCCCTGGCCTACGTGGGCTATTTTGTGGCGGGCTACTACTTAAAGACCTACACCCTGGGCCGCATCGCGGAATGGCTCATCTATCTGCTGGGCATCGCCGGAGCTGTGGCCACGGTGGGAGGGACTACCCTTCTTTCCACCCGGGCCAGCGGGCTGGACACCACCCTGTACAGCTACCTCACCCCCAATGTGGCCGCCATGGCGGTGGCCGTCTTCGTCCTCTTCCGGTATCTGCTGGGCGTGAGCGACGAGCGCTCCCGGAAGGGGCAGGTCAGCGCCATGGCCGCCTGCGGCTTCGGCGTCTACCTCTCCCACGTGGTCTTTCTCATCCTCCTGCGCCACTTCGGCCTGGCCATCCTGCCCATCCCGGCAGCGGTGGCGGTGCCCCTCCTGACCATAGTCATTTTTATCCCCAGCTACGCCCTCTCCTGGCTCCTCCACAAGCTGCCGGTGGTGGGCCGCTACCTCACCTGAAACCCTCACACACAAAGGAGTCCCGCCCATGCTCTTCTCCAGCTCCATCTTTCTCTTCGCCTTCCTCCCCGCGGTGCTCCTGGGGTACTATGTCATCTTCCGGGGGATGCGCCGGGCCCAGAACCTGCTGCTCCTGGCCGCCTCCCTCCTCTTCTACGCCTGGGGCGAGCCCTGGTTCGTCCTGGTGATGATCGCCTCCATTCTGGCAAACTACCTCTTCGGCCTCTGGGTGCACACCTGGAAGCGGCGGGGCAGAAGGCTCCTTCTCCCCGTCGCCGCCGCCTGTGTGTGCAACCTGGGGCTCCTTTTTGTCTTTAAATACCTCACCTTCACCCTGAAGAACCTGAACCTACTGGGCCTCAACACCCCCATCCCCGTCATCGAGCTGCCCATCGGCATCTCCTTCTTCACCTTCCAGGCCCTGAGCTACGTGCTGGACGTGGCCATGGGCACCGCCCAGGTCCAGCGCAGCCCCTTCGGCCTGGGGCTCTATATCTCCCTCTTCCCCCAGCTCATCGCCGGCCCCATCGTGAAATACGCCACCGTGGCCGGCGAGATCCAGGGCCGGAGGGAGACCTGGGACGACTTCTCCGCCGGGTGCTGCCGCTTCCTGGTGGGCCTGGGCAAGAAGGTCCTCCTCTCCAACCAGCTGGCCCTGGTGGCCGACGCCGCCTGGGACACCCCCGCCGGCAGCCTCTCCACCGCCTTCGCCTGGCTGGGCTCATTGTGCTACACCCTCCAGATCTACTACGACTTCTCCGGCTACTCCGACATGGCCATCGGCCTGGGCCGCATGTTCGGCTTCCACTTTCTGGAGAACTTCAACTGGCCCTATCTCTCCCGCTCGGTGACCGAGTTCTGGCGGCGGTGGCACATCTCCCTGTCCACCTGGTTTAGGGACTACGTCTACATCCCCCTGGGGGGCAGCCGCCACGGGAAGGCCAGGACCCTGCGGAACCTCTTCGTGGTGTGGCTCCTCACCGGCGTGTGGCACGGCGCCAACTGGACCTTTATCTGCTGGGGACTCTTCTACTTCCTGCTGCTGGTCTTTGAAAAGACCACCGGTCAGGTGTCCTCCTGGCCCAAGGTCCTGGGCTGGGGGTGGACCTTCCTCATGGTCAACTTCGGCTGGGTCCTCTTCCGGGCCGACTCCCTCACCGCCTGCGGCGCCTTCCTCCAGGCCATGTTCGGCCAGGGCGGCGGGCCGGATCTCCAGGCAGCCTACTACTGGGAGCAATTTTGGATCGTGATTCTACTCGCCGTTTTCTTTTCCTTCCCCATTGCCCCCTGGCTCACCCGGAAGGTGGAGGCCTACTTCGGCCAATATGCCCGCCACGTCTTCCCCATGTGGGACGGGGTGTACGGCCTGGGGCTCCTCCTCATCTTCCTGGCGGCCGCCGCTTTTCTGGTGAAGGGGACCTACAATCCCTTCATCTACTTCAACTTCTGACCCGAAAGGAGGGCGCCTCATGGTCCCCTCACACAGCAATACCGGCGCCATCCTCTTCCTGTGCGCCATGGCCGCCGGCGCCATATTGCTCCTCACCGGCCTAGCCCCTACCGCCCCTGCCTGTGAAGGGATACGCCTTCCCACCAGGAGCGCCTCCTATGCTGCTCAGGCGGGCCTGAGGGACGGCCGGTCCTCCCCCGGCCAGCGGGGTGAGGCGGTACCGGTCAAGACGGAGCCCCCCTTTGAGCGGCTCCAGGACTTCCTCTCCACCGCCGATGCCGCCGCCAACAGCGCCCTGGACAAGGGCCACCTCTTCATCGAGCTCTATGGCGGCGTCCAGGCCCTCTCCGACCGGACGGTGGTGGAGGACGTGGACCCCCAGTACTCGGTGGTGAAGCTCACCGACGACACCATCACCTTCATAAACGCCGAGCCCCAGGACGTCACCGGCAACGGCCGGGCGGTGGTGCGGCTCTCCCAGGCCCTGGAGAAGCGGGAGGTCCCCCTCCTCTACGTCCAGGCCCCCCAGAAGCTCCAGGAAAACGATGACCGCCTCCCCACCGGGGTGACCGACTACGGCAACGACTATGCCGACCAGATCCTGGGTGTGCTGGCTGAGAACAACGTGGCCACCCTGGACCTGCGCAAGACCCTGGCCGACACCGGCCGGGACTGGTCCTCCTTCTTCTTCCGCACCGACCACCACTGGACGCCTGAGGCCGCCTTCACCGCCCACCAGGCCCTGGCCCAGGTGCTGGAGGCCGACTACGGCTTCACCATCCCGGAGGAGAATACCGACCCCGCCGCCTTCACCCGGACCAATCTGTCCGACTACTTTCTGGGCAGTCAGGGGAAGCGGGTGGGCTCTCTGTACGCCGGGGTGGACGACATCGAGATCTGGAAGCCCAACTTCGACACCGACTTCACCTACTCCATCCCCATCTACGACATGGAGCGCACCGGCCCCTTTGAAGAGTCCCTCCTCTTCCCGGAGCGCATCGAGGAGAAGGACTTCTTCAACGGCAACCCTTACACCCTCTACGCCGGCGGGGACTACCCCATGGCCCGGATCTACAACCTGCTGGCCCCGGACCGGCCCCGGATCATGCTCCTGCGGGACTCCTACGCCTGCGTGCTCACCCCCTTCCTGGCCCTGGACTGCGGGGAGCTCATCACCATCGACCTGCGGTATTTCAACGACGACCTGCTCACCTATGTGGACTGGCTGGAGCCCGACCTGGTCATCGTCATGTACACCGCCGGCTCCACCGCGTTGGATGAGCTCTTCGACTTCTTCCCCAACGACACCGTCCAGCCCCAGTACGCCCTGGACCCGCCGGCGGCGGAAAAGCCGGCCCTGGGCACAAATTGACCGCTTTGACTGTGAGGTAATGCACCATGCCCTCCGTCCGCCGTCTGGACTACCACTATATGGCCATGCAGATCGGCTTCTGGGCCATGTTCGCCGCCATCTGCGCCTACCAGGCCGCCCTGCTCACCAGCCGGGGCTTCACCAACGCCGAGACCGGCCTCCTCATCGCCGTCCGGTGCCTGGCGGGCATCGTCTGCCAGCCCATCCTGGGCTCCTTCGCCGACCGCCATCCCCGCATCCCCCTGCGGCTCATCGTCTCCCTGGCCCTGGGGGTGGGCCTTGTCGCCGGGGTGGTCTTCCTCCTGTGCCCCATGGGCATGGCGGGGACCATGGCCGTTCTCATCCTCATGGGCGGCTTTGAGATCACCTCCTACCCCCTGATGGACGCCATGGCCATCCAGTTCATCCAGAAGGGCGTGCCCATCCGGTACAGCCTGGGCCGGGGGGTGGGCTCCCTGGCCTACGCCGTGTGCTGCGTGGCCTTGGGATTGCAGGTCACCGCCTGGGGAGTGGAGACCACTCTCATTACCCACGCCGTCCTCACCGCCCTGGAGATCGTCCTGGTCATCACCTATCCCGTCTGCCCGGTGGAGGAAAACGCCGCCGGACCGGCCCCCGCCCCTCACTCCGCCCTGTGGCTCCTGCGGCAGAACCCCGCCTTTGCCCTCATGCTGCTGGCCATTCTCTTCGGCCTCACCGGGTGCCTGCCCATGTCCAACTTCCTGGTCAACGTGGTCACCAGCCGGGGCGGCACCGCCGGAGATCTGGGTATGGCCCTCTTTATCATGGCCGGCTTCGAGCTGCCCACCGCCTTCTTCTTCCAGCGTCTCTACCGCCGCCTGGGGGGCGGCCGCCTCCTCCTGCTGAGCATGGTCTTCTGTTTCTTCAAAGCCCTGGCCCTCTTCCTCTCCCCCTCCCTCCCCTTCGTCCTCCTCTCCCAGCCCCTCCAGATGCTGGGCTACGGCCTCTTTACCCCCACCTCGGTGTACTACGTCAACGACTCCGTGCCCGCCGAGGACCAGGTGAAGGGCCAGACCCTGATGATGGTGGCCTCCAACGGCCTGGGCGGGGTGCTGGGGAGCCTCTTCGCCGGGTCCATCCTGGACCTGGGCGGCCCCAACGCCATGCTGCTCTTCTGCATGGCCTGCTGCACCGCCGCAGCCCTGCTGTCCCTGCTGTCCCTGAAAATGTCATCCAGGCCGGCTACATAACACAAAACCGCCTCTCCATATGGAGAGGCGGATTTGTGTCTTTTTACACCGTGACCACGCGGGGGGCGGTCAAAAGCCGTCCCACGATGTCATACATATTGCTGACGGTGCCCACCTTCAGCTGCTCCGTAAGGCCGAAGTAGTTGAGGCAGGTACCGCACACCAGGATCTCGCAGCCCTTGTCCAAAAGGCTCTTCAGGCTCTCGATGACCTGAGGCTCCTCCCCGGAGGGCAGCTTCACGCCGCCGTTCATGAAGAGGAGACAGGCGGGAGGCGTGTCGCTCTGGGCCAGGGTGTAGAGGAACATCTTCATCAGGTTCTCCCCCAGTTCCCGGCTGCCGTCGCCCACGAAGTCCTTGCCGATGAACACCGTGGCGCCGCCGGGCGCCGTGGGGCAGCAGGCCACCGGCTCCGGGGCGGGCGCCGCCTTCCGCTCTCCGGTGATGCGCACGGCAAAGCCGCCCTCCCGGGGCGCGCTCACCGCCGTCATGCCCTGGCTCTCGGCCAGCCGGGTCAGGTTCTCCACGGCGATTTGGTTGTCCACCAGCACCGTCACGTCGTTCTCGCCGCCGTCCAGGGCCTGCTTGGCCAGGACCACCGGCATGGGGCAGGCCTTGCCCATGGCGTCAATTTCCACTGCCATCGCACTTCTCCACCTTTCCTGTATCGTCGTTCCACAGGACGGGCACCCCGTCCTCCACCCGGTAGCGCCGGTACATCCCCGGCGGCACCAGGCCGTCCTTCAAGGCTCCATCCAGGGCCGGGCCGTCCCCGTCCTCGATCCGGAGCGAAATGCCGCAGGCGGCGGTGATCTGCCGCAGGGTGGGCATCACCGTCACCGGCATTCTGGCTTTCAGAGCCCGCTCCGCCGCGATGGCAGCGTGGGTGCTGTCAAAGGCCAGCAGCTGATAGGTCTCCCTCACGGCTTCACCACGATGGAGCAGTCCTCCCGCTTGGCCTCCACATAGCCCACCTGGGCGGCGCAGGGGATGCGGTCACACAGGGCGGAGAGGAGCTCCCGGGCGTCCTTCTCCGCCACCGCGATGAGGAGGCCGCCGGAGGTCTGGGGATCGTAGAGGAGGTCCTGGATGGCCAGGGGCACCTCCCCCTCCACCTTTGTGGAGGACTCTGCGAAGTGGCGGTTGCGGTACATGCCCTCGGGGAGGAGGCCCATCTCGGCCAGGGACCGCACCCCGGGCAGGAAGGGGATGTGCCCGCTCTCGATGACCACCGTGGCGCCGCCGCCCCGGGCCATCTCCAGGCTGTGGCCCAGCAGGCCGAAGCCGGTGACGTCGGTGCAGCTGCCCACGTCGAAGTTCACCATGATGTCCCGGGCAGTCTTGTTGAGGGTGCGCATCTGCTCCACCGCCTGGCGGTAGAGCTCCGGGTCGGCCAGCCCCGCCTTGGCGGCGGTGGTGGTGACGCCGATGCCCAGGGCCTTGGTGAGGATCAGTACGTCCCCCGGCCTGGCCCGGTCGTTGCGGAGGATGCGCCCCGGGTGCACGAAGCCGGACACCGCCAGGCCGTACTTGGGCTCCTTGTCCTGGATGGTGTGGCCGCCGGTGATGATGGTCCCCGCCTCGTAGGCCTTCTCATAGCCCCCCCGGAGGACGCCGTGGACGGCCTCCCGGTCCATCTGGGGGGAGACGCACATGACGTTGAGGGCCAGCTTGGGCTCACCCCCCATGGCGTACACATCGCTGATGGCGTTGGCCGCCGCGATCTGGCCGAAGAGGTAGGGGTCGTCCACGATGGGGGGGAAGAAGTCCACCGTCTGGACCAGGGCCAGGTCGTCGGAGAGCTGGTACACCGAGGCGTCGTCGCTGGTGTCGTAGCCCACCAGCAGCCTGGGATCGGTGCGGGTGGGCAGGCCCTCCAGCAGCTGGGCCAGGACCCCCGCCCCCACCTTTGCGCCGCAGCCGGCGCACTCGGCCAATTTGGTCAGTTGGATGTCCGATGCCATTGTATCTCTCCTCCCTTGCTCCATTGACACATGAGGGCCTCCAGCACCCCGCCGCCCACCGCCCGGGCCTTGTCCGAGACGGAGAAGCAGTGTTCCCGGCGGCATCTGGGGTCCACGTCCCCCGCTTTCATGCCGGCAAAGACCGGCGTCCCCTCCGGCAGCAGGCCCCGGACCACGCCGGTGATCTGGGCCTGCATGGGGGCCTCCCCCACCCGGCCCACGGTCTGCCCCGCCTGCACCGTGTCGCCGATGGCGGCCAGGGGGACGAAGGTCCCCTCCGCCGGCGCCCGGAGGAGCCGCTCGATGGTATAGCCGCCGATGTCGCCGGGGACGCCGGTGTTGGGCGCCGGGGGGCGGTCCCACAGCACCCGGCCCAGATCGTGGCCCCGCTGGGTCTCCACGGCGGCGTGGCAGTCCACCCCGGGGGTGAAGCCGGGGCCCACCCCCACCACGGCGGGGGCGTCTGTAAGGGCGGTTCCCAGGTTCTTCTTGGCCAGGATGGCGTCCACCACCCCGTCGGGCTTCAGAGCGGGGACACAGGCCCCCTCCGGGTCCACCAGCACCGCCACCTTCCCCGCCCGGACACAGTCCAGGACCTGTTGGGGATTCTGAACCAGCACGGCGGTGATGCCCTCCACCTCCGCCGTCCCCCGGTACACCGCCTGGGAAAAGGCCACGGTGCAGCGCACGGTGGTGGGCTGGGCGGTCTCGGTCATCACCACGGAGCACCCCGCCCGGAACAGCCGGCAGGCGACCCCCGTGGCCAGATCCCCCGCTCCCTTTACGACGATCAGCATACAAACACCTCTTTGACACATTCCTTTTCCCGGAGGGCGGCGGCCACCACCCGGGTGCCCGGCAGCCAGGTCTGGATATCCCGGGCGGTCTCTCGGGCCAGGGCCAGCTCCGCCGGGCCGTCGGTCTGGTTCAGGAGGACCCGGAACTTTCCCGGGTCCCCCACCCCCTTGAACTGCCCCGCCTCGTGGGTGAGGAGCCGGGCCAGCAGGGCGGGGGTGACGGCGGTCTCCTCCCCCACCCCCAGCATGGCGCAGGCCAGGTGGGGCCGGTGGCAGACCTCTCCCAGTGGCCGTCCCAGGGCGGACAGCCCCGCCACCGCCACCACGGCGGCACAGCCGGAGATGAGGCAGGGCTCGTGGTCCGCCGGGGCCTTCATGGGCAGGCGTTTGGACCCGTCGGCCTCGGCCACCCCGAAGCCGAAAAGGGCCAGGCCCCGGTCCAGCACCTCCGGCGGCGGGGCGGTGAGCTTGCCCGTCTCCGGCTCGGTCCTGGCGGCGCAGGCCGTGAGGCCGGCCCTCCGGGCCGCCTCCAGCTCTTCCAGGGTCCCCGCCAGGGGACCGGCGGCTCGGCCCTGCTCCACGCCGATGTGGGTGGTGGTGGCGGCCAGGGCGGACAGCCCCCGCCCGGCCCGCTCCCCCACCAGGCGCAGCAAGAGACTGCTCTTGCCCCCGCCGCCCACCAGACAGGTCCAGCCCTCCGCGGGCAGCGCCAGGGCCTCCAGGAGCTCCATAGCCATCCCTCCGTTATGTTTTCCTCAGAATAATGCCTGGGGAACAAAGCCAAAGGCCGGGCAGCCACGCCCTCCAGCCTTTGGCACGCAAACGCACGGCGCATCTTTTTTCAAAAACACCGGCAGCATTTGTTGTTTTATGCAGCCCATTCCCAGAAATATTGGGGCCGTTATCCTTAGAATAGCATATTGCATCCTGTAAGTCAAACCGCTATAATGCAGATAACAAAACACGAAAGGCGGCGGTACCATGGAGGAACTGGCACTGGAGCTCCGGATGACCCTCAGGCTCTTTTTCGGCGGTGAGAAATGCTTCGGACCCGGCCCCGCCGCCCTTCTGGAGGCCACCGACCGGCTGGGCTCCCTGCGGGCCGCGGCGGCGGAGGCCGACATGGCCTACTCCAAAGCCTGGACCAGCCTGCGGGCCTGTGAGCAGGCCCTGGGCTTCCCCCTGCTGGAGCGGGAGGCCGGCGGACGGCGAGGGGGCGGCTCCCGGCTCACCAAGGAAGGACGTGACCTCCTGGCGGGCTACCGGGAGCTGGAGCGGCGGATGGCCCAGGAGGGGACCCGTCTCCTCCGGGAGCTCCTGCCCCAGCTGGCCGTGGGAGAGTGAGCATGGAAGCGCTGCTGCGTGAGGCCGTCCGGCGGCTGGCCCTGGGGCGGAGCCTGGCCCTGGCCGGGGTGGCGAAGCGGACCGGCTCGGCACCCCGGGGAGCGGGCGCCCTGCTGCTGGTGGAGCCGGACGTCCCCGCCATGGGCACCGTGGGCGGCGGACTGCTGGAGGCCCGTGTACGGGAACTGGCACTGGAGCGTCTTCCTCAGGGCGGCGGCGGACCGGTCTCCTTCTCGCTGGAGCACGACGGACTGGTCCTCCGGGACCGCCAAAGCGCCGATGTGACCCTGTGGCTCCAGGCCCTCCCCGCCGGAGACAGCGCCCTGCTGACCGCCCTGGAAGGGGCGGTGGACCGTCTGGCCGCCGGGGCGCCGGGCTGTCTGCTGTGGGAGACCTCCGGTCCTCCTCAGCTTCTGGACCGCCGGCCGGAGGGTGCGGGCGGGGTCGCCGCCGGACTGGTCTCCGGCCCCCACGGCGGGCCCGCCTTCTGGCTGGAGCTGCGCCGGCCCTGCCGGGTCTTTCTCTACGGCGCCGGCCACGTAGCGGTGGAGACCGCCGCCCTGCTGGCCCGGATGGGCTTTGCCTGCACCGTGCTGGACGACCGTCCGGACTTCGCCCGGCAGGACCGCTTTCCCGGCGCAGAGGCGGTCCGCTGCCGGGATCTGGAGCACCTCGCCCCCGCCGACCTGCCCGGCCCCGGGGACTGCGCCCTCCTCATGAGCCGAAGCCATGGCCTGGACCTCACCCTTCTCCGGGCCATTCTGCCGGCGGAGCCCGCCTTTCTTGGGGTGCTGGGCAGCCGGAAAAAGGGGGCTTTTCTCCGCTCCGCCCTGGCCGCCGAGGGGTTTTCCCAGGGCGCTCTGGATCGCATCGTCCTGCCGGTGGGCCTCCCCCTGGGGGGCGAGACCCCGGAGGAGATCGCCCTAAGCGTGGCCGCCCAGCTGGTCCAGCTCCGGGCCGCGGGCGCACTGTCTCCCACTTTGTCGAAAAAATCTGAAAAAAACTGTTGACATCTCCCCGTGCCTATGGTAATATACTTCTTGCGTTGAGCAACACGAAAGCAAAAAACGCCAAACCACTTGCGCGAGTGGTGGAATTGGTAGACTCGCTGGCTTCAGGTGCCAGTGCTCGCAAGGGCGTGCGGGTTCGACTCCCGCCTCGCGCACCAAAACAGAAGGCATCTGCTGCGGCAGATGCCTTTTGTTTTGAGTCCTCTCCCCCGCCCCGGCGGGCGCGCCCTCTTCCCCTCACTCTCAGCCCAAGGAGGCCCCCTATGAGCTCCCCCCAGAACGAAAACAAGATGGGTGTCATGCCCGTCAACAAGCTGCTGCTGAGCATGTCTATCCCCATGATGCTGTCTATGCTGGT
>CAUBHZ010000013.1 GCA_958435885.1 uncultured Intestinimonas sp.
GTTGACAAACAGCCGGGAGGGGACCCGGTACTGGCCATCAGGCTCCCCCGGAATGGTCATCTCCGGCGCGGGGACATAGCGGTCCACATTTTGGGTGAGCAGGACCTGCCAGTCCCCGTAGAGGACCTCCCCATAGCCGTCATAGGTTTTGGGCCCAAAGGCCAGCCACAGCCCGGTCCCCACGGCGATCACCACCGCCAGGGCCAGCAGGCCCAGCAGCAGCTTTTTCAGCAGGGGGACCGGCTTTTTCACCTCTCTCCGCGGATGGACGTCCCGGGCGCAGTGGGGACAGAAGGCGGCGTGCTCCGGCAGCACCTCACCGCACCAGGGGCATTTTTGTTCCATGGCTTAGCCCCCGTTCCCCTGGTAATCCAGCATGGTGTAGCCCAGCAGGTCGTAGTCCGCATCCAGCAGCAGATAGCACTGCCACCGGCCCTCACGGGGCAGGAACTCCTCCAGCCGCTGGATCTCATAGCAATGCCGCTCCGGCTCCGGGGAGTGGAGCATGGCCCACAGGTGGTAGATCTGGGCGTCATCCTCCCGCAGCACCGGGCCCTTGCCGGTGTTGTAGCCGTTCAGGAACCACACCACCCCGGCGTCGTCGATCTCCTCCGGCGGGATGTAGTTGGAAAAGTCCTCCTCCCAGTTCCCCTCAAAGGCGGCCAGCTGTTCCTCATAGAGTTCTGTGAAGTCGTAGTCGCAGGACACCACGTCCAGCTGCCACTGTCCCTCCGACACCTGGATGGGCTCCCCGATGGAGTAGCCCATCAGATGGGTGTTGCGGTCAAACATGAGGAGGCACACCCGGGTGCCGGAGCTGCGGGTGCTGAACATGCCCATCTCCTCGTCGGTACCGGCGGCCCCCCGGGAGGACACCAGGTGGGCCAGCTGGAGATTTTCCATCAGGTAGTTGTCGATGTTGTCGCTGGTGGTGGAGGTGGTGTCGAAATTGATGCCGGTGAGGGTGGGAAAATACTCCCGCAGCTGGTCGGGGGTCACTTTGACCATGCCGTTCTCGTCCTCCTGAAAGACCACCGGGGTGATCTCCCCGGCGGGCAGCCCGCCGGCAGCTGGCTCAGGCCGCAGCGCCCAGGCGCCCGCACCTACCGCAACCACCAGGGCCAGAAGCAGCACCCATTTCAGCCCCTTCCGCCACAGATGGGCGGGGGCCTTGGCGGTTTCCCGGTCCCGGACGCTCTGGGCGCAGTGGGGACAGAAGGAGGCGTCTTCCGGCAGAGCCGTGCCGCAGTGGGGGCATTTATATTCCATAGAGGTCATTCCTTTCATTCAAAGGTAGCATAGGAAATGTCGATGGGGTAGCCGGACGGGTTGCGGATGTTGCCGCCGTTGTCGGAGAAGCGGCAGTTTTTGAAGGTGATCTCCTTGGCTCTGGGCACCCGCACCAGGTCCACGCCGATCTCATTGCGGAGGAAGGTGTTGCCCTCAAAATAGCTGTAATTGAAGTAATCCCCGGCGCTGTCGAAGCAAAAGCCCACGCCGTTGTCCTCAAACCAGCAGCCCACCGGGTCGGCCCAATGCACGCCCCCCACCAGCAGTCCGGTGTCCCAGCCGTAGAAGCCGCAGTTCTCTATGCGGGCGTCCGCCTCCACCGTGAGACCGGTGCCGGTGCCGTCCCCCCGAAATTCCACATTTTCCACGATGCTCCGCCTGCCGTCCTCCGGCGTCACCGCCACGGGACCCAGGAAGGCGGTGCGCCGGTTCTGATCGTCCACGTTTCCATAGAGGTTGATGGGCCGCCCGTCCAGGGTGAGACCCCCCTCATACCACACCGGGGGCAGGTGGAGGTTCACCACCGTAGGCAGGGTTACCTCCGCCTCGATCCGGTCCACCAGGGCCCGCAGGTCCTCGATGGTGTCCATGGGATAGTCCTCCGGATAGAAGTCCAGGGTCTCCACCGGCTCAAAGATCAGCTTCTGGTGCAGGCGGATGGTGTCGCCGTTTTTCATGGAAAGGGTCCACTCCACCTCCACCGGGCCCTGGCTTTGGCCGGTAAAGGTCATGGGAGTGTGCATCAGTCCCTCCACAGCGGGGGTGCCCTGATACACCGGCTGTTCCCAGGTGACCGGTGAGGGGCTGTCCCCGGGCTGGAGCAGCCGGACGTAGGTGGATGCGATCTGCTGGTCGAACATCCGCCCTGCGTCTCCCCCGGTCTCCGCATGGGTGACGAAGAGCTTGGAGCTCCGCTCGTACGCCTCACCCTCCTCCACCTGCACGGTTAATTCCGATTCCGGCGTGGGGTCGTTGCGGAAGGTGAGGACCAGGTGGTAGGGGGTGCCGTCCACGGTGTAGGTGAGTTCCCCCCAGGCGTCGTACACGTTGGGGCTGAAGAGGTCGTACAGCACGACCGCCAGCAGCACCACAGCCGCCAGGACTGCCAGGACCGCGGCCCGTTTCACCGGCCTGAGCCACCGGCGGACGGGGACAGGTACCGCCTGACGGGGGTGGATGTCGTGGGCGCAGTGGGGACAGAAGGAGGCCTCCTCCGGTAGGTCCGCTCCGCAGGAAGGGCAGGCCTTGGTCGGGCCGTCCATGTCAGAGGGCCTCCATCAGCCGCAGCACGTTTTTGTACCGCCGCTGGGGGTTGACGTGGGTGCACCGGTCCACGATGCGGCCCATCTTTCCCTCCACCAGGTGGCGGGAGGGGTGCTCTCCGGTGAGCATCACATTGATGAGAATGCCCACGGCGTAGATGTCCGCCCGCAGGTCGGACTGGGACAGGCCGTACTGCTCCGGGGCGGCAAAGCCGGTGGTGCCCAGGATCTGGGTGTCGTTGGCCGCCTCCAGCTTGTGGAAGCGGGCGGCGTCGAAGTCGATGAGCACCGCCTGGTCTCCACGGAGGATGATGTTCTCCGGCTTCACGTCCCGGTGAACGGCGCCGATGGAGTGGAGCACCCACAGGGCCTGACAGACCTGTTTGACGATTTTCTTGGTCTCCTCCTGGGAAAAGAGGGCTCCCTTCAGCAGAAAGCCCAGGGTGTCCCCCTCGATGAACTCCTCGATGACCAGATTTTCCTCCCCCTGAGAGGCCACCTCGTAGATGGTGGGCAGGTTGGGACAGGTGTATTCCAGCAGCTTTTTGTAGACCTCCGGGTTGCCGGTGAAGCGGCGGAGGATGAAGCGCTGGCCGGTGACCTTGTGCCGGATGAGCCGGACGCTGCCCCGGGAGCTCTCCTTGAGCACCCGGAGGGTGTCGTATTCCTCCCGCAGCGCGTTTGAAAGCCAGGCGTAAATCGGGATCGCCTCCCAAAATTTCGCACACTATGCAGTGGGCATATTGTATCGAAACACAATTTGTTGTAGAGTAAGTATAAACGATTTCCACAAAAAAGTAAAGCAGGGGGAGGAAAAGGATGGAAAATAAGAACACGGATGATCTGAGCCAGGAGCTGATGAGCGAACCTGACATCGACTCCTATCTCCGGGAGAATCAGCCGTTTTTTGCCGGGCAGAGCATCGCGGAGCTCCTGGCGTCCTATTACGAGCGGACAAAGATTTCCAAGGCGGCGCTGGCCCGGAAGGCGGGGATGAGCGAGGTCTACCTCCACCAGGTCTTTGCCGGGCGGCGCAACCCGTCCCGGGACCGGCTGCTCTGCCTGTGCGTGGGGCTGGAGACCTCTCTGGAGGAGGCCCAGCGGCTGCTCAAGCTGGCCAGCTATGCGCCCCTCTATCCCAGGCTGAAGCGGGACGCCATCGTCAGCTACGGCATCGTGCACCACATGGCCCTGGGGGAGATCAACGACAAGCTCTTCACCGAGAACGAAAAGACACTGTACTGAAGCATCGGAGGTCCTGAAAAAAGAGAGAAGGAGAGAGAACCATGAAAAAGATCCTGTTGTGGGTGCTGGCAGCAGCCATGATGCTCTCCCTGGCGGCCTGCGGAAAGAGCGAGGCGGCCAAGGCCGTGGACGACCAGATCGCCGCCATCGGCGAGGTGACCCTGGAGAGCGAAGGTGCTATCAGCGAGGCCGAAGCCGCGGTGGATGCCCTGGCCGACGAGGACCGGGAGCAGCTGGACAACGTGGACAAGCTGGAGCAGGCCAGAGCCGACTACGAGGCCCTGGTCCTGGCGGGCAAGGTGAGCGAGGTGGAGGACGCCATCGCCGCCATCGGCGAGGTGACCCTGGAGAGCGCCGACGCCATCACCGCCGCCCGGTCCCTCTACGACGGCAGCGAGGCCGAGGTCCAGAGCGCGGTGGGCAACCTGGCCGACCTGGAGGCGGCGGAGACCGCCCTCTCTGACCTGCGGGTGGGGGAGACGGAGGACCTCATCGCCGCCATCGGCACCGTGACCCTGGAGAGCGCCGACGCGGTGGACGCCGCCCAGGCCTCCTTTGACGGTCTCTCTGAGACGGACGCCGCCAAGGTGAGCAACGCTGACGTGCTGACCGCCGCCGCCGAGCAGCTCAAGGCCCTCCGGCAGGCCCAGGCGGACAGCCTCCTGGCCGGCATGCGGATGGAGGAGGACAAGGTCCGCGGCCTGCGCTTCTACAACCCCAAGGGCTGGACCTACTACGACTCGAACACCTGGGCCGCCGACCAGCGGTGCTTCATCCTGCCCTACCTGGGCCAGGACAGCACCCACACCTGGCTCCGCCTGGTGCTCAACTACACCGGCGACGACTGGGTCTTCTTTGACCAGGTCCTGATGAACATTGACGGCGAGCAGCACCAGGAGAGCTTCAGCTACTTCGACGTGGTCCGGGACAACAGCGGCGGCCGGGTGTGGGAGTACATCGACCTGGACGTCTCCAACGACAGCGACGTGGAGTGGCTCTGGGCCATCGCCAATTCCACCGAGACCATCATCCGCTTCCAGGGCGACGACTACTCCCATGATATGACCGTCTCGGACGTGGACAAGGCGGCCATCCGCGACTGCCTCACCGTCTATGAGGCCCTGAATTGAGGTGCCCGATGAAGAGACAGCTTCTGAAAGGGAGGGAAAATCCCTGGCTGCTGGCGGGCATGGCAGTGGGGATCATCGCCATCCTGGTGGGCCTGGCCTTCCTCTTCGGTTTCAAGGATGAGATCTTTTACGGTTCGGCCAGCAGCGCTTCCGGCGGTACCACCCGCCTGGGTACCGCCGCCTTCGGCGCCGACTTCTACACCGATATCTACAAGTCCACCACCTTCGCCGGAAATGCCGTCAAAGGGGTCTACGAGCTGCTGAGCACCTGCTTTGGGGCGCTCTTCCTCCTCCTGGGGGCTGCCGACCTGTGCTTCTTCGGGAGTAGGCTGTCCCGGGCGGAAAAGCCTGTGACACCCACTGTCCCGGTGGCAGAGACGGCGCCTGAGCCACAGGAGGCGCCCGGCGGTGAAGCACGTGAGGAAAACAGCAGCGGAATAACCGTATAAAGCGCGAAAGGAGCGGGTGATCTCACCCGCTCCTTTTTGATCGGAACGGGGACCGCCGGGAATGGGGCGGAACGGCCCTTCCCTTTGGGGAAAAAATGTGATATGATAAAACAAAAAAGGCGAAAAAATATAATTTTTTGATCAAAAATGATAGAAAATGGATAAAATAGAAAAAAGCTGGCGGCGGGCAATGACGCCATTCAACGCCGGCAGGATAAGGGAGGGCCACCGTGAAGAAGCTCGAGGAGATCATAGACCGTGCTTTGACCATCCCCAGAGAGCATGAAGCGGGAGACATGTTGGAAAAACTGCGCCGGGGATGGGGCCGTTCTGTGCCAGAGCTGCTGGCGGAACGCCTGGATCAGGTCCAGGAGGCATATCTGGGTTTGCCCGACGGTCAAGTGCTGGAGGCCCTGGGCCAGGAGCTCAGCGCCCTGGGCTGGGACCTCTATGACCTGGAGGCCGGGGAGGGACACCGCCTGGTCCTGGTCCCGGGGGCGGAGAGCCTGGCGTTCGCCCGGGACATCCGACAGGAGACCGGATACTGCCGCCGGATGGGGCAGCCCGGTCGGGACCGGGGGCGCCCGGCCCGGCGCCTGTCTCCGGAGCGATGGCTGCCCCGGGAGGAGTACGCCCTGTCCGGCAGCACCCGCTATGTCATGGATGCCATCGCCGGAGACTTTGGGTGCGGGCGCTGGATGGAGCGGGACGCCGGAGACTGGCAGGGCAGCTGTGTCTTCGACCTGCGGGAGCTGCCCCCCAGGATCGTCCGGCTGGGGCGGAAAAAACGCTTCACCCGGCTGACCTACTCCCCCCGTCAGGAGTGCTACGCCGCGGTGTACGCCCCCTCCACGGCGGCCATCTGGACAGTGGCGGCGGGCCTGGACCCCCTGTGCGCCGACGACTGGTCCCGGCCCATGGACCTCACCTTTGACACCTGTCCCCGGCGGATCTGGTGGCTGGGGAAGTACCTGTGCGCGGGGGACCGGGAAAAGGCCGCCTGTGCGTGGGTGCGCGGAGGCACGGCCCGGGAGAGCCACCGGCTGAGGCTGCCGGAGGGAGAGGTCCCCCGGCGGTTTGCCGTGGACGGCCTGGACCGCCTCTATCTGGCGGACGGGACAGAAGGTGGTCCGGTATACCGCTGGGAGGATGGCCGGGCGGTGCCGCTCCCCTTCGCACTGGAGGACGGGGAGGACCTGGGGGAGAGCGTGCCGGTGCCGGGGACCGGCCACCTCTGGCTCCTACGCCGGACTCATGGGACGGAGCTGCTGGACCTGGACATGGAGACCGGAGCCCGCCGGGTCCGCCCGCTGGACGGCGTGGAGCCGGAAGCGGCCCTCCGGCCCCTCTGGGGGGACTGGGCGGCGCTGGTGAACGGCCCGCACGGGGAGGGGGAGACCGCTGCCTGGTTCTGGAATCGGCGCACCGGAGAGGAGCTGCGCCTGATCCGGTCCATGCTGGGCGGGGCACGGCTGGACCAGCTGGGCGCTCTCACCGACGGCACCGTGGTTTTCACCGCCCTTCGCCCCGACGGGGAGCAGGTGCTCTGCCGCCCCACGGCCTTCTGGGCCCACCTGCGGAAGGCGGCCGGGGGGGAGAGCGGGGGGCGCTGGAGCGCCCCCGGGGGAGAGCCCGGCGGCCGGGTGCGGCTGGACAGAGGCGGCCTGACCGTGGACGGGAGGCGGCTGCGGCCTCCCTTCGGACTGGAACGGGCCTGTGAGGCGTTGGGGGAGGTCCGGCTGGCGGAAGACGGCCGCTGCGTCTGGGATGCCCGGGGCATCCAGGGCCGGCTGGACGGGGAGAAAAAGAGGCTCCTCACCCTGGAATTCTGCCTGGAGCCCCACCCGGAGAACCTGCCCCGGCAGCTCTTCGGCGGCGCCCTCCGGCTGGGGGAAAAGGACCTTGGGGCGGTGAAGTGGACCCGGGAGGGGGAGGCGGACACGGCCCGTGTAGGAGGGTTCACCGTCCGCACCCGGCGGCCCGGTCCCTTTCCGGCGGAGGCCGACCGGGCGGCCCGGGACCGGCTGGCCCTCCTGGCCAGCCGGCTGGAGGTCAGCTGGGAGGCGCCCAGGCCGAAGCCGAGGAAGGCGGCGCCGCCGGAGCCATACCGCCTCCGAAGGGCGGAGGGACCCGTGCTGCACTTTGACCATCTGAACTTCAAGCTGGCGGTGGTCCAGGTCCTCATGTACGAAAAGGAGCTCCTGGGCCCGAAATTTGACATCTGGGAGTTTACAAAGGGCTGTATGTGTCGTACATTAGGCTTGGAAGAGGAAGACGCCGGACCTCTGCCAGAGGTGCTCCGGTGGTTTGAGCGTCTGCCGGTCCCGGCCGGCCTGGCCGGGGCGGTGACCGAGCTGCATATGGATGGCGAGGACCGGATCTACAGCCAGATCTGGCCCGGCTGGGACGGCGACGACGAGTGCTTTGATCTCAATGGGGTGACTGAGGCGGAGCTGAGGCAGTTCCCCGCTCTGGAGCGCATGACCGTCATGACCTCCCGGCCGGAGGCGGTCCTGCCGGTGCTGGAGCAGTGCGGGATCGAGGCGGAGCTGTGGTGACCGGAGCGGGAGCCGCGGGGAAAGGAAGGGAAGAGGTATGACGCAGCGGAAAGAGGAGTGCGGTCCGGTCATCCTGACGCCGGAGGACATCCGGCGGCTGGAGTCCTACGACAACGGGACCACCGGTTACTTCTACCGGATGCTGGACGACCTGGAGAACTGCATCCGCACCGGGGTGAGCCAGGGACGCTTCACGGAGGAGCAGGCCCGGGAGGATCTGGAGACGGCGCTGTGGTACTCCTTCGCCTGCAACAATGTGGATGAGTATGAATACTACTACAGGGCGGCCCAGTGGATGCCGGCCTCGGAGAAGAACGCCGCCGGCTGCGGGGTCTGGTACTACCGCTATGCCTGCGCTCTGGTCTATTGCAGCCGGCTGGAGGAGGCCCTGGCATACGCCGAGCGGGGGGTGGCGGAGGAGCCAGACTACCCCTGGGGCTGGCTCCAGCTGGGGCGGCTGCGCAGCCACTTCGGGGACCGGGCGGGCGCCCTGGAGGCAGCCCGCCGGGGGCTGGCCCTGGTGCCGGGGGACCACGAGTTCCTCACCCTGGAGGAGGACATCCGCCAGAGCAGGGATCTGGCCCAGATGGAGTTCCACTGGATCGACCCGGACAGCGACCGGGCCCTCCAGCGGGAGGAGAGCCCGGAGATCGCCGACAAGCGCCGCGCCGTGGCCTGTATCCTCCGGGACGAGCAAAATCTGGCGGCCATCAAGGCCCTTCTGGCGCCCACGGAGTGGGAGGCCGACGCCCCTTTCTGCACCTTGACCATCCCCTATGGCGCCGGGACCCTGCTGGGGCGGTTCTGTATGAATGAGGCCGCCCTCTCCAAGCTGCCCCTCTCCTGGGTCCGGGAGCTGGTGCGCCGGCTGCCGGAGCTGGAGCGGCGGGGCCGGGTGTTCCTGTCCGCCCAGGCCGATGTGGATGTCGGCGGCGCGGAGCTGGAGTGGTTTTCCGTGGACCAGGAGCGGGACCTGCGCCTGTGCTACCGCCGGGAGCAGGACCACCAGCTGGTGGCCTTTGCCCCGGACTTCTCCCTGAGCAAGGGGGAACAGCCCGCCCTCAGCCGGGCCGAGGGGGGCACCTTTTTGGCCTTTGTGCTGCTGGCAGAGCCGGTTTGGGACGCCGACCGGTTCCGCCGGGACCTCCGGGACCAGTGGGGCATCCCCTGCATGACAGAGGCGCGGGAGGACGAGGAGGGCGGCAGTACACTGGTCTTCGCGGTGGACGGCATGACGGCGGCGGTGGGGCTGATCCCCGCCCCAGTCCCCCGCGGCGAGGCGGTGGAGCGGGCCAAGTGCAACTACCTGTGGGGGGAGGCGGTGGAGGCCGCCGGTGCCCACAGGGGCCAGATCGCGGTCACCGTGCTGGCGGAGGAGTGCGATCCCCGTGAGGCCGCCAGGCTGGAGGTGAAGCTGGTGTGCGCCGCCTGCCGGCAGGAAGGGGTGCTGGGGATCTACGCCAACGGCACCGTCTACGACCCGGACTTCTATCTGGGCTACGGCGGCCTGCTCCGGGAGGAGGAGCTGCCTCTGCCCGATCTGGTGTGGGTGGGGCTCTACCGGGACGAGGAGGGGCTCAACGCCTATACCGACGGCCTGAGCGCCTTCGGCAAGGACGAGCTGGAGGTGATCTCCAGCGGGGCTGCGCCCGGGGAGCTGCGGAGCTTCCTCTACGACGTGGCCGACTATGTGATCGCCCAGGACGCCGTCCTCTTTGACGGCGAGACCATCGGTACCAGCGAGGAGGAAAAGCTCCCCATCACCCGCAGCGCCGGTGTCTGGCACGACGGGATGACCCTGAAGATCCGCTATGACGGCGGACAGGGCGGGAAATAGAGCGTGAAAAAACGGAGGAGGTCCGGTACCGGACCTCCTCTGTTTTTTGTGCATAGGCGCTCAGCCCAGCAGGGCGGACAGATCGATCATGGCCTGGGTCTCCTTTGCGCCCAGATCGGCCAGGATCTGGGACTGGGACCGGATGGCGGCCTCATAGACGGCAATCTCCTGGGTGAAGTCGCCGCCCACCTCCTCATAGCGGACGAAGAGGCTGCGGGTGGCGGCGTCCACGTCGGCTTTGGTGAAGCCGATGTCGGTGCCCCAGTAGAGGTTGTCCTGGTTGTCCTCACCCCAGAGCATGTCGTCCTGGATGGCGATGACCTCGGGGGAGAAGTACATGGCGTACCACTCCAGCACGTTGTTCACGGTCCAGGCATACTCGTCCACGGCGGTGGCCACGTCGCCGGTCTCCAGGCAGGCGATGATGCCCCGGCAGAGCTGGATGTTCTCCTGGGGCGCCTCGTGGGGGACGATGGGCCGCTCGTACATGAGGCCCAACAGGTTCTTCTGGGCGAACTGGAAGGCGGCCAGGTTCTTGGCTGTCAGCGCCCGGCCCTGGGCCCACAGGTCGGCCATGGCGGCGGTGTCGCCCTCAGTGCGGGCGGCGGCGTAGCTGTCGTTGACCTCACGCACCCGGTCGGCCATGTCCTGAGCGGCGATGTTGAGCTCCTCCAGGGCGGCCTTGTAGGCCTCCACATCCACGCCGGCCTCTGCCATCAGCGCCTCGTCCATGGAGGCGAGGATGCGGTCATACTGGGCGGTGAAGTCCAGGTAGAGGGCGGGGGTCTGGTCGATGTACATGGCCAGGGCGCCGTAGTACTTCAGGTTGAAGTCCATGACGGTCCCGTTGTAGGTGTCGGGGGTGTCGTACTGGCTGTGGTAGATGTCCACGTAGAAGGGGAAGACGGTCTCCATATCCTTCTGGAGGAGAAAGCCGTTCACCGTGGAGGGCACACCGGCGGCGTAGTAGGAGAAGTCGTCGGAGTAGGTGTAGGTCTGGTAGCCCTCAGTGAGGACGCCGTCGGGGAAGCAGCCCTCGGGGTCGGGGGAGTAGGGGTACTCGTTGGCGAAGTAGTCCAGCATGGCGTACATCTCGGGGGCGGAGTAGGTGCTGGTGTAGGTGTCGAACTCATAGGCGGGCAGCTCGAAGTTCAGGAAGGCCAGGGTCTTGCCCACCCACTCGGGGTGGACGTTGTTGATCATCTCCCAGGCGCCCACGGTCCAGTCGTACTGGGTGTAGGAGGAGCCCCACTCCTCGGCGCCGTGGAGGCAGAAGACGATGTCGTTCTCGGGCTGGTAGCCGGAGTCGATCATGCCCTTGGCCATGGCCAGCACCAGGCCCACGGCGCAGTTGTCGTCCTGGAAGCCGGTGAAGTGGACGTCGTAGTGGCCGCCCACGATGATCTGGTAGTCGGAGGACTTGCCGGGGATGCGGCCCAGGATGTTGTAGGTGGTGCCGTCCTCACTGACCTCGTTGTCCACCACCAGGGTGGCGGTGACGGGGCCGTCGGCCAGCTTGGCCTGGATGGCCTGGGAGTCGGCCAGGCCGATGGACAGGGTGGGGATGGCGGTGGGGCCGCAGATGTCCTGGCTGTTGAGGGCGTCGTCGGCCACCTGGGCAAAGCCGCCCACGTTGGCGGCCAGAATGGCGGCAGCGCCCTGGTACTGGGCCTCCAGCATGGGGTAGGTGATCCACCAGTTGGCCCGCTGGTCGATGTCGATGAGGACGATCTTGCCCGTCACGTCCAGGCCCTCGTAGTCCCACATGGTGCCGTCGCCCACGTAGACGATCTCGGCGGTGAGGCCCTCGGCGGGGGTGGAGGCGGTGGCGTAGGAGTAGACGGCGTACTCCTCGCCGTCCACGGTGAGGCTGGCGCCGTTGAACTGCCAGCGGTCGCAGTCGGCGGCGGCCTTCTCCACGTCGGTAAGGCCGATCTCCTCCATGAGGCCGGCCAGATAGTCGGCGGTGGCGTGTTCGGCGTCACTGCCGGCGTTCCGGCCGCCCAGCTCGGAGTTGAAGAAGTCGGGGTTGGTGCTTAGCTCCAGGGCCACGTCGTAGGCGTAGTCGGCGGAGGCGGCGGAGAGGAAGCTCTCATAGGCGGTGCCGGGGTCAGTGCCGGCAGGGACCTCGCCGGTGGGTGCGGGGGTGGTCTGGGCCGTGGTGCCGCAGGCGGCCAGGCCGGAGATCAGGCCCAGGGTCAGGAGCAGCGCGGTGAGTCGTTTTTTCAATTCAGTGTTCCTCCTCAAAGTATCTCTTCTCATATAAACAGCCCTCACGGGGCCATTTATCGGCCGGGAGGCGCGCCAGGACAGAAAAAAAGGCGGCGCGCCGGAAAGCGCACCGCCTGTGAAGCGCACAGCTCCGCACAGGGAGCCGCCATAACTGTGTCAAGAGGGATACGCCGGGGCGGAGAGGGCGCCGGGTATCAGTGCCGTGGTCGGGCCGCCAAAAGGCTGGCTTTTGCACAGGAGCACCGGGTGCAAAGATGACTTTTCCACTCTTATTGACCATTTCACAAGTTGATGCGTTCTCCAACTTATAAAACCTGAGCGTCCATACGCTCAATCAATAAGGCAACAAAAGTTGCCAATCCGTACCCGCGGTACGGTCCCCGGCTCTTCGACGGGTTTTCGGCATTTGACCCGGCCGTCCGTGTAGCCTTGGCTCCCCAGGCAGAGGAGCGGTCAAAATCTTTGATCAGATGACTCCAATCAGAAGCCGCTGCCAGTCAGCGACAGGAGGAAGCATACCATTTTTTACATAAAAATGCAAGTGTTTTTTTGTACTCAAATTATGGCGTGATCCGGTCGTCCTCGGTGATGGGGCGCAGCACCCGGCAGGGGTTCCCCGCCGCCACCACGCCGGGGGGGATGTCGTGAGTGACCACGCTGCCCGCCCCGATGACGCTGCCGTTGCCGATGGTGACCCCCTGAAGGATCACCACATTCCCACCCAGCCAAACGTCGTCCCCCAGGGTGATGGGGAGGGCCCGCTCCAGGCCCTGGGCACGCTGGGCGGCGTCCAGAGGGTGGTTGGCGGTGTAGAGCCCGCAGTTGGGTCCCAGGAAGCAGTTTTTGCCCAGGGTGATGGGGGCGCCGTCCATGAGGTAGACCCCGTGGTTGAGAAAGCTGCCGTCGCCGATGCGGCAGTTGACGCCGTAGTCGGCATAGAAGGGGGAGAGGATGGTGACGTCCTTCCCTAGCTCTGGGATCAATGTCCGGAGCAGTCTGTTTCGTGTCTCGGCGTCTCCCGGCGCCGCGGCGTTGAAGGCGGCGCAAAGCTCCTCCGCCCTGGTGCGGTCGGCCAGGAGCTGAGGGTCAGAGTTGGCGTCGTACCAGAGCCCGGCGTCCATTCTTTCCTTCTCTGTCATGGGCATGAGAAGCGCCTCCTTACAGATTCATGATGAGGGGCACCAGCACGGGGACGGCGAAGGAGAGGATGACGCCGGAGACGAAGGAGTAGATGGTGATGCGCTCATGGGTGGACCCCACCACCACGGGTAACACCGTGTCCATGGCGGCGGCGCCGGGGAGGGCGACGCATTCGATATAGCCCAGGCGCTTGGCCACAATGGGGATGAGGAGGATGGAACCCACCTCACGCATGACGTTGGAGAGGAAGGCCACGGCGGAGAGGGTGGCGGAGTAGGGGGAGAGGAGCATGGGGGCCAGGGAGTACCAGCCGAAGCCGGCGCTGGCGGCCATGGTCTCCTGGGTGCTGAGGGGGAGGAGCAGGCTGCCCAGGGCGGCAAAGGCCAGGGTGCCCGCGGCTACGGCCACGGGGATGAGAAGGACCTTGAGACCGGCGGCCTTGATGTCCCGCCACACGTTGCCCTGCCGGCCCATGTCCACGCCCACCAGGAAGAGGATGAGGCACAGCCCCACGGTGATGAGGGTGCCGCAGTGCTCTGCCAGGGCCTGGGGGATGAAGAGATAGCCCGCGGCGATGCCGCCCAGGACGGCGCCGATGATCCAGCCGGTCATGCCCCCTTCACCTCCTCCCTGGAATCCTCCCGCTGGGAGGCGGTGCGGCCCTGGCTGTCCAGACCCAGCAGGCGGCGGACCAGGGTGACGGCCAGCAGGGAACCGGCCAGGGCGAAGACGGTGATGACCAGGGCGGAGAGGCCGATCTCCCCCAGGGAAGAGATGACCTTGTCGTCGGCGCCGATCTCCACCCCCAAAACGGCGATGAGGGCGATGAGGGCCACGGACTGGAGCCGGCCCAGCCAGGTGAGCTTCCGGGTCCGGACTGCTTTTCGGGAGCCCACAAGGACGCCCAGCGCCAGCATCCCGATGTAGAGGAGCAGGCTGAAATCCATATACTGCACGGTAGTGCCTCCTGTTCTTTTGATGGTGCGTCCCATTCCCGGAGGACGCCCACCCATTCCCAAGGAATAAGGTACCAGATATGGCGGCCCATTGCAACAGGCAAAACGCCCTCCGCTCTTTTGGAGCGGAGGGCGTTCGAAATTAAATGACGGTCTTGGTTTTCCAGCGGCCGCTGAGGAAGCGGATGAGGAAGACCACGGCCCGGACGATCCAGTCGATGAACATGGCCACCCACACGCCCAGCAGGCCGATCTGGGGCACCAGCAGGTAGGAGAAGCCGATGCGGAAGATCCACATGGAGCACATGGAGACGATCATGGTGAACTTGGCGTCGCCGGAGGCGCGGAGGGCGTTGGGCAGGGAGAAGGACAT
>CAUBHZ010000014.1 GCA_958435885.1 uncultured Intestinimonas sp.
CGTTCTCGATCATCCACACGATGATGTCCAGGGTATTGTAGAGGAAGTGGGGATTGATCTGGGCCTGGAGGGCGTTGAGTTCGCTCTTCTGCTTGGCCTCATGCTCCCGGACCATGTCGGCGGTGAGCTGGCGCAGCCGGTCCACCATGTTCTGGATGGCCGTCCCCAGCTCCCGGGTCTCGGCGGTGCCGCCCACGTAGATGGCGGGGCGCTCCGCCCCCTCCTCCACCTGGCCCACCGACTCCCGCAGCCGCCGCAGCGGCTCGGTGAGCTTCCGGGAGAGGACCACGTTCATAAGGATGAGCAGCTCCACATAGGCACAGATGATGACCACCAGGAAGGGGAGCGTCTGCTGGAGGCTCATGGTGAAGCCGGGTCGCTCCACCACCCCCACCACCTTCCAGCCGGTGTAGCCCACGCTCTGGACGATGACGGAGCGGCGGCTGCCCTCCCATTCCTCGGCGTAGATACCGTCCGCCCGGGCGGCGGCTTGGAGGCTGTTCTCCCGCACCCGGCCCGTGGCGATGAGGGTGCGCTCCGGGTGGTAAACCAGATTTCCCGCCCCGTCCACCAGATAGACATAGCCGCTGCCGGAGAGCTTCACGCTCTGGAAGAGGGCGGTGAGGGCACTGTACTTCAGGTCGATGAGGAGGACCCCCAGCTGGGTACCGCTCCCCCGGGTGAGCTCCACGGCGCAGGAGAGGGAGATCACCCACTTGTAGTTGCCCTCCGCGTCGGCGAAAAGGGTCTGGATGGCGGGCACCCCGAAGTGGAGGTTCTCCGTCTGGGACATGGCGGCGGTGAACCACGCCTCCCCCGTCACGTCCACCCCCGCTTTTACCTTAGCCGCCGGCGCGGTGGCTACCAGCGCTCCGTCTTCGGTGAAGATGGCCACATTTTCCACATAGTCGCTGTAGGTGTCGTAGAGGAGGCGGATCTCATCGCCCACATTTTTCTGCTCCAGGTCGGTATTTTTGACCACGTTGTAGCAGATGGAGTCGGAGAGGCGGATCATGTCTCTCAGATAGGTGCTCAGAGACTGATTCACCTGGCTGACCAGGATCTGGTTTTCCTCCTGGATGGCGTCGTCCATCTGGCGGGAAAACCGGGCGTACAAGGTCAGGCAGGTGAGCAGCACCGCCACCAGGGCGCTGATGGTGAAGGAGGCGAACATCACATACCGGATGCTGCCCCTGGAAAACCGGAGCTGGAGCCGTTTTGTCATCTCTCCCACACCGCTGCCTCCTTTCGTCATCTCCGCCGCCTGTTGTCAAAAAGGGGCGGCCGCCATTCCGGCGGCTCACCGCGCCGGAAACAGGCGACCGCCCCTTGGGAGCTGCTCTACTTGCGGAACTGCGACGGCGACACGCCGAACCGCTTTTTAAACACGTAACTAAAGTAGTTAGGTTCGTCGTAGCCCGCCCCAAAAACGGCTCCGCCGTTTCCGGGGAACCCCATTCCTGCTCTTCCTCGGCGGAAGTGAATTCCGCCTGCGGCAAGGTTTTGCCCGGAGGGCAAAACGCTTGGGCGCGGATGACCCGCGTCCCGCCTCTGGCGGTGCCAAAAGGTGGGCTACTTACGGAACTGCGACGGCGACACGCCGAACCGCTTTTTAAACACATAGCTGAAATAGTTGGGCTCGTCATAGCCCACCTTTTCCGCTACCATATACGTTTTATCGTCGGTGGTGCGCAGCAGCTCCACCGCGTGCTCCATGCGCACGTCGGTGAGATACTGGACGTAGCTCCGGCCCGTCTCCTGCTTGAAGATGGTGGAAAAGTAGGACTGGCTGATGTGCAGGTGGTCGCACAGCCGGTCCACCGACAGCCCGGAGTCGGGATAGTTCTCCCGGATATACCGCTCCGCCTCCTCCACCAGCCGCTTGGCGGTGGAGACCCGGCGCTGATCCATGCAGCCGCTCATGTTGAGGCACACCGACAGAAGCCAGGTCCGCAGCTTCTCCATGGGGGTGTCCTCGGTGAGGAGTCCCAGCCACGTCCCCCTGGGACCCAGCATGGCCTCCTCCCCCAGCCGGCAGCGCTGGATGACGGGCAGCAGGGTGCCCAGCATGCCGATGGCCCGGGACTGGTCGCTCCACTCCCCATCTCCTTCGGCCAGGAGCTTGTCCACCATGGCGGCGATCTGCTCCTCTGACCCGAACTTGATGACCGAGAGGAGCTGCTGCTCCCGGTGGCTGTCCCCCTCGGGCAGCGTCCGGTCCAGCCGCTCCATGTCCTGGATGTAGATGGGCTTTCCGATGCCCACCACCGCCCGGTATTCCAGAGCGGCCCGGGCCTCGCCGCAGGAGCGGCACAGCTCCTCCAGCTTCTGGCAGGGCCGGCCGATGCCCACCGTCAGCGTGACCCCCAGGATGCGCTCACACTCGGCGCACACCTCGCCCAGGATACGCATGAGGCTCTCCACCGGGTCCCGCTCCCAGGCGGTGGCCACCAGAATGGAGGACACCCCCAGCACGATCTCGCTCCTGCACCGGTCCCGGAGAGCGTCACTGAGCATCTGCTGCACCGACACCGGCACCAGCTCGGCGCTGAGGGCGGGCCGCCGCTCGCCGCCGTGGACAATGTCGCACACCGCCGCCACCTTGTACGCCCCCTCCCGGACGGTGAGGGCAAACCGCTCCGCCTGGGCCTCCAGCACCTGGGGGTCCATGGGCGCCCGCATGAGGTCCTGGAGGAATTTCTCCCGCAGCAGGGGCAGGCTCTCCTGGTAGGCCTGGGTGAGCCGGCTGATGTTCCGCCGCTGCTCGATCTCCTCATCCAGCACCTTCCGCACCCGGTCCAGAATGGCGGTGAGCTCGGCGGCGTTCACCGGCTTGAGCACGTACTCCACCACGTTGAGCTTGATGGCCTCCTTGGCGTACTCGAACTCGTCAAACCCGGAAAAGACGATGAGCTTCAGGTTGGGCTTGCGCCGGGAGAGCTCCGCACCCAGCTCCAGCCCGTCCATAAAGGGCATCTTGATGTCGGTGAGGACCACGTCCAGGTCCAGGGTCTCCGCCTTCTCCAGGGCATCCCGGCCGTTTTCCGCGTCGGCCACGATCTCAAAGCCCACGGCCCGCCAGTCGATCTTACGGGCGATGGCCTGCCGCACCTCGGCCTCGTCATCCACGATCATGATCTTGTAGAGGCTCACCGGGACACCTCCTTGTGTCACTCAGTCGTGCCCGAAGGCAAAGATGATCTCCTGCTGATACCGCTCCCCCGCCCGCAGCACCGCGGAGGGGAAGACGGGCTGGTTCACGGCGTTGGGGAAGCCCTGAGCCTCCAGCGCCACACCGCAGCGGGGGGCGTACCGTACCCCGCCCTTTCCCGCCGTCTCCGGCAGGAAGTTGCCGGTGTAGACCTGGAGCCCCGGCTGGGTGGTGGAGAGGGTCATGGTGATGCCGCTCTCCGGCGCGGCGAGCACCGCCGCCCGACGCAGGCCACTCCCCCGGAGGACCCAGTTGTGGTCGTAGCCGCACCCCTGCCGGATCTGGGGGTGACCGGCGTCCCAGCCTGTCTCCAGGGACCTGGCCGTCCGCAGGTCAAAGGGGGTCCCCACCACCGAGGCGATGGTGCCGTTGGGGCAGTTGTCCGCCCCCAGCTCGGTGAAGGCGATGGCGTCGATGGACAGGGTGTGGCTCCCCACGCTGCCCGCGCCGTGGCCGTTCAGGTTCCAGTAGGCGTGGCTGGTGAGGTTCACCACCGTGTCAGCGTCGCTCTCCCCCTCCAGCACCAGCCGGAGGGCGTTGTCCTCCGTCAGGGTATAGCTCGCCCGCACCTTCAGGGCGCCGGGATAGCCCTCCTCCCCGTCGGGCGAGGTGCGTGAAAAGACCACCGTATCCCCTTCGACACTGTGGTCCCACACATATTGGTCAAAGCCCCGCTCCCCGCCGTGAAGGTGGTTGGGGCGCTCATTGGCCGCCAGCACATATTCCCGGCCGTCCAGAGTGAACCGGGCGTCCCGGATGCGGTTGGCGCACCGGCCCACCAGGGCGCCCAGATAGGCCGGATGGTTTTGCCGGTATTCCTCCACGGTGTCGAAGCCCAGGCACACGTCCCGGAGGGCGCCGGTGCGGTCGGGGACGGACACCGCCCGGAGGATGCAGCCGTAGTCCAGCACCTCCGCCCAGGCGCCGGCGGCGTTCTCCAGGCGGAAGCAGGTCACCGGGGTGCCGTCGGCGGCGGTGCCGAAGGGTCTGGCAGAGATCATGCCTCACCCTCCGCCGTCACCTTGATGCCGCCCGCCGGCCGCACCGACAGGTCGTGGCAGGTCCCGGCGCCGAAGACGGACTCCATCTTCTGCCGGAACTCCTCCAGCTGTCCCACGGGCACGAAGGCCTGGACGGTGCCGGCGAAGCCGCCGCCGTGGACCCGCCAGGCGCCGTCCTTCTCCAGCAGCCGCCGGCAAAGGGCTAGGGCCAGGGAGAGGCTGCGCTCCGAGGGATCACCGGAGGGATAGATGTTCTGCAAAAGGTCCATGGAGGAGGCGCCGGAGTCCCGCACCAGGGCCAGGAACCGCTGAAAATCCCCCTTTCGGAGGGCGTCGGCCTGATCCAGCACCCGCTGGTTGTCTCCGTAGAAGTGCATGGCCCGCAGGAGGGCCCGGTCGGGCACCTTGCCCCGGAACTCGCCCAGCCGGGCGTAGAACTCCGCGGGGTCGGTCTCCCCCAGCACCTCCTTGCCCATCAGCCTGGCCACGGAGCGCATCTCCTGGGGGATGGCGGCGTACTCGTCGGTGAGGTTGGCGTGGCTGCCGCCGGCGTCGATGAGACACAGGGCATAGCCGTGATCGGCGGGGACGCAGGGGATGGACTCCACCACCGGCGCACCGGGGTCGGCAAAGTCCATGAGGCAGAAGTCGCCCACGGCGGAGGCACACTGGTCCATCAGGCCGCAGGGCTTGCCAAAATAGACATTTTCGGCAAACTGGCCCACCTTGGCGATGAGGACGGGGGTGGCCCGGCCGTTGTTGTAGAGGCCGCTGAGGATGGTGCCCACCAGCACCTCATAGGCGGCGGAGGAGGAGAGGCCAGAGCCGGGCAGTACGTCGGAGCTCACATAGGCGTCAAAGCCGCCGAAGCGCAGGTCCAGCTCGTAGAACCGGGCGGCGATGCCCCGGATGAGGGCGGCGGTGGTGCCCTTCTCCTCGGGGACGATCTCCACCTTCTCCAGGTTGATGCGCTCCTCGCCGTGGCCCTCGGAGTAGATGCGGATGACGTTGCGGTCGTTTTTGGCCACCACCGCCACCGCGTCCAGGGTGACGGCCGCCGCCAGGACCCTGCCCCGCTGGTGGTCGGTGTGGTTGCCGCCGATCTCACTGCGGCCGGGGGCGGAGTAGAGCTCCACCACGTGCTCCTCGCCGAAGCGCTCGGCAAAGGCGTTGACAATGTGCAGATACCGCTCCCGCTGGCCCTCCCAGCGGCCGGGGTACAGCGTTCGGAAGGTCGCGTCGTAGGCGCCGGTGTCCAGCGCCTGTCTCAGTTCCCGGATATTCATCTCTTCTCCGCCCCTCTCGGACTTTTCTCCGGGCCCGCTTCGGCCCGTTCATGCTTCCTATTTTACCCTTCTTTGCCCCTACAGGCAAGGTACATTTTTCCCCTCACAGGCTCCCCGCCGCCAGACCGCCCCGGAAGACCACCGCCCGGACGGCCAGATCCCGGTCCAGCAGCACCAGATTGGCCCGCTTGCCCGGTTCCAGGGAGCCCACCCGGCTGTAAATGCCGATGGCCCGGGCGGGATTCACCGCCGCCGCCTTCACCGCGTGGTGGAGTGGGATGCCCATGTGGACGGCCGTCACCATGCAGGCCATGAGGTCGGTGGCGGAGCCGGCCAGGGTGCCGTCGGCCAGGGTGGCCCGGCGGCCCTCC
This sequence comes from uncultured Intestinimonas sp., assembly GCA_958435885.1. Next base: position 5,870 of record CAUBHZ010000014.1, read on the forward strand.
ACGTGGACGTCCTGTCCGCCCAGGGTGTAGTCCCCGTCGGGCATGCCGGCCGCCCGCATGGTGTCGCTGATGAGGATGACGCGGTCAGGCCCGAACATGCGGAAGGTGGCCCGGACCACCGACGGGTGGACGTGGACGCCGTCGCAGATGAGCTCCACCCGGCTCTCCGGGGTATCGAAGGCGGCTCCCACCACCCCCGGCGCCCGGTGGGCAAAGGGGGGCATGGCGTTGTAGAGGTGGGTCACCTGCCGGGCACCGGCCCGGAAGGCGGCCAGGGCCGTCTCGTAGTCGGCGGTGGTGTGGGCGATGGAGACGCACACCCGCTCTCCCACCTGCTGGATGAACTCCAGAGCCCCGGGGAGCTCCGGCGCCACCGACGCCAGCTTCACCAGGCCCTTGGCCTCGCTCTGGAGGGCCCGGAAGAGCTCCACATCCGGGTTCCGGAGCCAGGCGCCGTTCTGGGCGCCCTTCTTCTCCGGAGAGAGGAAGGGTCCCTCCAGGTTGATGCCCACCAGATCGGCGCCGCCTTTCGCGGTCTCCCGGTGGCGGCGGGCGTTGGCGCACATGGCCAGCAGGGCCTCCCGGTCCAGGGTCATCCCCGCCGGACAGATCTGGGTGACGCCCCGGGAGAGCTCGTAGCCGGCCATGACGGCCAGGCCCTCCGGGGAGCCGTCGCTGAAGTCCTCCCCCCGGCAGCCGTGGAAGTGGAGGTCGGTGAGGCCGGGGATGAGCCAGCAGCCGTCGGCCTCCACCACGGTGTCGTCCCCGCTGCGGAAGGAGATGAGCTCGCCGTCGGTACACAGGTCCCGGCGGACAAAGCCGTTCTGCACATCAAATACACTGGCGCCGATGATCCTCATTGCAATACCCCCGCTTCTCTCAAACCGCTGAGGGCGGCCGCGTCGCCCACCAGCACCACGTCCCGGTGGAGCTGTAAAATAGAGGCGGGCACCTCCGGCGTGATGGGTCCGCAGAAGGCCGCCCGCACCGCCTCCGCCTTGTCGGCGCCGCTGACCGCCACCACCACCCGTCTGGCGGCCATGATGGCGCCCACGCCCACAGTGATGGCCTGCCGGGGCACCTCCTCCTCCCGCTGGAAGAAGCGGGCGTTGGCCTCAATGGTGCTCTGTGCCAGGTCCACCACATGGGTCTCCCGGATAAAGGCCTTGCCCGGCTCGTTGAAGCCGATGTGGCCGTTGCGCCCCAGGCCCAGCAGCTGGAGGTCGGTCCCCCCCAGGGCCTCCACCAGGGCGTCATACCGGCGGCACTCCGCCTCCGGGTCGGCGGCCAGGCCGTCGGGGACATGAGTGTGTTCCAAATGGATGTCCACCCGGTCAAAGAGATTGACACGCATAAAATAGCGATAGCTCTGCTCGTGGTCGGGCCCCAGGCCCCTGTATTCATCCAGGTTCACCGTGGTGACAGAGTCGAAGCTGAGCAGCCCCTCCTGCTGCCAGGCGGCCAGTTGCCGGTAGGCGCCCACCGGCGTGGAGCCGGTGGCCAGGCCCAGGACGCAGTCCGGCTTCCGAATGACCTCGGCGGCGATGAGGGCCGCCGTCCGGCGGCTCATGGCATCGTAGCCGGCTTCCTGATAGATCCTCATTCCCCTGTTTCTCCTTTTGTGCTGTTCTTCGGTGTACGGCGGCCCGTGCTCCGGCCGCCCTCGCTGCCCCTATTATATCGGGATATCCGACAAAATCCAAGGGGGCGGCAGGCTTTTTCCCACCGCAACTTGTTCATATGCCAGAATACGGAAAAAGCAGAGCGGATCTGTCCCGCTCTGCTTCCTCTCGTGCGTCAATAGAGGCCCTTGATGATGTCCACGCAGCGCTCGATCCCCAGGGTCCCGCTGTTCAGGGTGATGTCGTAGTTCTGGGCATGGCCCCACTTCATGTTGGTATAGAACCGGTGATAGGCCACGCGGCGTTTGTCCTTGTCCTTGATCCGCTGCTCCGGGGAGGCCTCCCGTTCCCCATACACCTCCACGATGCGCTTGGCCCGGAAATCCATGTCCGCGTGGATAAAGACCCGCAGGCAGTCCGCCTTGTCCCTGAGAATGTAGTCGGCGCACCGGCCCACGATCACGCAGGATCCCTTTTCCGCCAGTTCCGTAATGATCCTGCACTGGACCTCCCACAGATAGTCCTCATTGGTGGGGCCGAAGGCCCGGTTGGTGAGGTTGGACAGGAAGCCCACAGGGGCAGATTCGCCCTTGTCCTTGATATATTGCTCATGAAAACCGCTCTCCGCCGCCATTTTCTGAATCAGCTCGCTGTCGTAGCACGGCAGTCCCAACGCCTCCGCCACCTTTTTCCCGATGGTGCGGCCGCCGCTTCCGAATTCACGGCTGATGGTAATGATTCTGTGTTTCATAACGCGCACTCCTTCCACAATATCCATCCCCGCTGGTCATTCAGCGGTCTCCATTCTTTTCAGCTGCTTTCTCTCATAAATCAGCAGTCCGACCGACAGCAGAAAGGCCAGACCGTCGGCTACAGGGCCGGTCCACAGCACGCCCACTACACCCAGGAATTGGGGCAGGATCAAGGCCGAAGGCACAAAGAAGATGATCTGACGCGCCAGAGACAGGATGGCCGACTTGATTGGCTTGCCCACCGCCTGGAGATATACAGCGATCACCGTCTGGAAACCGGTCAGGGGGCACAGCAGCAGAAACGTGCGGAAGGCCATAACGGCAAACTCATTGTAAAGCCCCTCTTCCGAGCCAAACAGGGACACAACCGCCATTGGAGCAAACTGGAAGATCAGGAAGGCAATGATGGCGATGACCTCAGAGACTACGATCGCGATGTCCAGCGCCTTTTTCACACGGGTAAAATCCTTGGCGCCATAGTTGAAGCCGATGATCGGCTGAGCCCCTACGGCGATACCCACCAGGATGGAGATGAGGATCTGGTTGACCTTCATGACGATGCCCGTGGCCGTCATGGGGATCTCGGAACCGTAAACGGACAAAGCGCCGTAGGAAACCAACAAATTGTTGGTCAGCGCCATGACGATGGTGATGGCAAACTGGGTAATGAAACTGCTGATCCCCAGACTGAGCACGGTGGCACAGGTCTTTGCTTTCAGGGCGAATGCCGTGCGGTCAATGCGGAAGGTCTTGAACCGGAAGAGATAGGTCACCGCCATGATAAAGGTGGCCACCTGACCGATCACTGTAGCAATGGCGGCACCCTGCACACCCATATGGAAGATGAAAATGAACACGGGGTCCAGGATGGTGTTGAGCACGGCGCCCAGCGCCATGGACATCATGGCATATTTGGGGCTGCCGTCGGCCCGGATCATAGAGTTGATCGCGCCGGGGATCATCATAACGGGAAGGCCGAACCCGATGATCGTACCATATTGCAGTGCGTAGTCCCACAGGGCGTCGGTAGCGCCAAACAGGTTGAGGATGGGATCCATAAAAATCAGGAACACGGCTGCCAGGACAATGCTGACTGCAACCACCATAACGATCGCATTGCCTACCCCCCGCCTGGCACTGGCGATGTCCCCCTCGCCCAGCTTCAGGCTCAGATAAGCGGCGCCGCCGTCGCCGATCATCAGACACAGCGCCAGCGCCACAATGGTGATGGGGAACACGGCATTCGTGGCGCCGTTGCCCAGATAGCCCACGCCCCAGCCGATGAAGATCTGGTCCACGATGTTGTACAGAGAGTTCACCAGCAGGGAAATGACGCATGGGACGGCAAATTTCAAGATCAGCCTGCCGATGGGCTCCGTCGCAAAAGGACTTTTGGCTTCCGCTGCTTCTTTTTCCATAGTCGCATCTCTCCTTATTAAGTAACTAGTTACTTATTTGAGTAAAAAAGCAGGCAGCGCACCGAGCATCTCCTCAGCGCGCTGCCTGGGGAATTCAGTTTTGACCGGCCGGCTCACTCCGCTTCGATGTTCTCCAGCAGCATATCCGCCAGCTGGTGCAGGGCTTCCCGCTGCTCCCGGGTAAAATTCCGGCACAGCTCGGACAGCACCTCCTCATCCTGCTCCAGGATCATGTGGTGGATCCCAGCCGACCGCTCCGTACAGGTGATCTTCTTGTACCTCCGATCCAGGCCGCTGGGGACACACCGGATGAAGCCCTTGCTCTCCAGACGCTGGAGCAGCTTGGTCATGGCCGGATGGGTAACGTGCTCGATCCGCTCCAGATCGTTCTGGTGGATCTCCGTCTCTCCGGCGGCCTCCAGACGACTGACCGAACCCAGCACCCGCAGCTGTACAGCGGTCAGGCCCATGGTACCGGCCTTTTCGTCCAGCTTCTTGCGGAACGCCCGGTTGATGATGGCGATCTTCAGCCCAAACGGCATGGTGCCCACAGTGCTCCACCTCTCCTAAATAAGTAACTAGTTACATATTATATCTGTCCACAGTATTTGTCAAGACCGGGAGGGATACAAGAAAGGGACACTGTGAAGCACAGTGTCCCTTTTGCCTGTTTTTACCAATGAGACTCAGCGCATGCCCTTGTCGTAGGGGATACCCTCGGCCTTGGGGGCTCTGGACTTCTGAGAGGTGAAGGCCAGCACCACCAGGGAGACGATATAGGGCAGCATGTTGTAGACGGAGCTGGGCAGGTTCAGGTTCTTCAGCAGATCGAAGCCGGTGTAGACGTTGCCCAGGGCCCGGAAGAGGCCGAAGAGCAGGGCCGCCAGAGCGATGCGGGTGGGCTTCCACTGGCCGAAGATCATGACGGCCAGGGCCAGGAAGCCGAAGCCCGCCACGCCGTACTCGAACTTCCACTCGCTGACGCCGGCGGTGATATAGACGATGCCGCCCAGGCCGCCCAGGAAGCCGGAGATGAGGACGCCGGCATAGCGCATGCGGTAGACGTTGATGCCCACGGAGTCGGCCGCCTGGGGGTGCTCGCCGCAGGCCATGAGCCGGAGGCCGAAGCGGGTGCGGTAGAGGACCACCCAGGAGCAGATGAGGGCCACCAGGGCCATGAGCATGAACCAGTTGAACTCAAAGCCGCCGATGTTGACCAGGAAGGCCTTCTTCTGCTCGATATACTGGATGGTGGCAGAGACGTTGCCGGAGTCGGCGGCGGTGTTCATGGCCTTGACGAAGACGGTGGCAGCGGCGGTGGCCAGCAGGTTCATGGCGGTGCCCACCAGGGTCTGGTCGGCCTTGAAGTTGATGGCGGCCACGGCCAGCAGCAGGGAGTAGAGCATGCCAAGAATCACGGCGGCCAGGACCACCAGCACGATCATGCCCACATCGGGGAGACCGGCGGGGGCGAACTTCATCATCAGGGCTCCGCCCAGGGCGCCCATGACCATGATGCCCTCCAGGCCGATGTTGATGACGCCGGAGTGCTCGGAGAAGCAGCCGCCCAGGGCCACCAGGATGAGGACCGAGGCGAAGATAATGGTATATTGGATCAGCAGCAGCATTATGCTTCCCCTCCTTTCTGCTCCTGGGCGGCGCGGCGCTCAGCGCGGCGGTCCAGCCAGGCGGTGAGTGCGGTCTTGAAGAAGAACACGAAGCCGCACAGGTAGATGATGAGCGACGAGATGAGGTCAGAGATCTGGGCAGAGTACATGGTCTTGTCCACATAGGCGCCGCCGTTGGTGATGTGCTGGATGAAGTAGGAGGAGAAGATGGCGCCGATGGGGTTCAGACCGCCCAGGAAGGCGGCGGCGATGCCGTTGAAGCCCATGGACGGCACAGAGGACTGGGTGCACTGCCACTGCTCGAAGCCGGTGAGGAAGAAGGCGCCGGCGCCGAAGCCGGCCAGGCCGCCGGCGATGGCCATGGTGAGGATGATGTTGCGCTTTTCCTGCATGCCGCAGTACTTGGCGGCGAACTTGTTGCCGCCGGTGGCCCGCAGCTCATAGCCCAGCTTGGTCTTCTCCAGCAGCACCCAGATGAGGATGGCCACAATGACCGTCAGGGGGATGGCGATGGTGACATACTGGTTGTTGGCGAAAAACTCGCCCAGGCCCAGGCTGGGGATGATGGCGGAGGGATTGGTGCTGGAGAGGGTCATGGTGTAGGGACTGGCCGACTCCTTCACGTTGCTCAGCAGGGCGTTGACCACATAGAGGCTGATCCAGTTGAGCATGATGCAGGAGATGACCTCGTTGACGTTGCGGTAGGCCTTCAGGGCGCCGGAGATACCGCCCAGGACGGCGCCGGCCACGATGCCGGCGATGAGGCAGACGAACCAGGGCATCTGGAGGCCCAGGGCGCAGTAGAGGCTGGCGCCCGCGCCCACCACATACTGGCCGGCGGCGCCGATGTTGAACAGGCCCACCTTATAGGCGAAGAGCACCGACAGGGAGCACATGAGCAGCGGTGCGGTCTTGACCAGGGTGCTGCCCAGGTACTTCATCCGGGCGGGGCCGCTGGGGTAGTAGAAAAAGTTCTTGACGATGGTCAGGATGGCCTCCCAGGCGCCGGCGGGGTTGATGGCCAGGAGGACCAGGTAGCCGATGACCAGGCCGATGATGATGCACAGCAGGGAGGCCAGCAGGGACTGCACGCCCTTGTTGCGCAGGATGGAGTTTTTCTGTTTCATCCCTTAAGCCTCCTTCCGTTTGGCGCCGGCCATATAGAGGCCCATCTCTTCCACCGTGGTGGTCTTGGGGTCCAGCTCGCCCACGATCTCACCCTCGTACATGACCAGGATGCGGTCGGAGAGGGCCATGACCTCGTCCAGCTCCAGGCTGACCAGCAGCACGCCCTTGCCGGCGTCCCGCTGGGCCACGATCTGCTTGTGGATATACTCGATGGCACCCACGTCCAGGCCGCGGGTGGGCTGCACAGCCACCAGCAGCTCGGGATCGCGGTCGATCTCACGGGCCACGATGGCTTTTTGCTGGTTGCCGCCGGACATGGCCCGGGCGGCGGTGATGGGACCCTGGCCGGAACGCACGTCGTACTGCTCGATGAGCCGCTCGGCGTACTCCCGGATGGCCTTGCGCTTGAGGAAGCCGGCGCCGGAGACGAACTGGGGCTCAAAATACCGCTGGAGCACCATGTTGTCCTCCAGGGTATAGTCTAACACCAGGCCGTGCTTGTGCCGGTCCTCGGGGATGTGGCTCATGCCCATGGTGGAGCGCTTGCGGATGGGGGCGTTGGTAATGTCCTGTCCGCACAGGGTGATCTTGCCCGCCTTCACCGGCTCCAGGCCGGTGATGCCGTAGACCAGCTCGGTCTGGCCGTTGCCGTCGATGCCGGCGATGCAGACAATCTCCCCGCCCCGGACGGTGAAGGAGACATTTTTCACGGCGTTGTTGTTGCTGTGGACCTTGGAGGCCACGGTGAGGCCCTCCACAGAGAGGATCACATCCTTGGGCTTGGCCTCCTCCTTGTGGACCACGAAGTCCACATCCCGGCCCACCATCATCTTGGAGAGCTCCTCCTTGGTGGTGGTGGCCACGTCCACGGTGCCGATGTACTTGCCCTTGCGGAGCACAGTGCAGCGGTCGGCCACCGCCATGATCTCGTTGAGCTTGTGGGTGATGAAGAGGATGCTCTTGCCCTCGGCCTTGAGCCCCCGCATGATGTCCATGAGCTCGTCGATCTCCTGGGGGGTGAGGACGGCGGTGGGCTCATCGAAGATGAGGATCTCATTGTCCCGGTAGAGCATCTTCAGGATCTCGGTGCGCTGCTGCATACCCACGGTGATGTCCTCCACCAGGGCGTCCGGGTCCACCTTCAGGCCGTATTTGTCGGAGAGGGCCATGACCTTCTCCCGGGCCTCCGCCTTCTGCAGAAAGCCCCCCTTGCAGGGCTCCACGCCCAGGATGATATTGTCCAGCACGGTGAAGCACTCCACCAGCTTGAAGTGCTGGTGGACCATGCCAATGCCCAGGTCGTTGGCGTCGTTGGGGTCCTTGATCTCCACCACCTGGCCGTCCTTCTTGATGATGCCTTCCTCCGGCCGGTACAGGCCGAACAGGACACTCATCAGCGTGGACTTGCCGGCGCCGTTCTCTCCCAGAAGCGCGTGGATCTCACCTTTCTTCAACTGGAGCGTAATGTTGTCGTTGGCAACGATGCCGGGGAACCGCTTGGTGATATTCAGCATTTCGATGGCATATGGCTGCTCCAAGCTTACCGCCCTCCCTCTTGTCGCATAGTATCTGCCGGACCGTCCGCGAAGCGCCGGCCCGGGGGGCTTCCGCCCCAGGTCCGCCCGGCATTTTTCACGCCGTGCGGAGGTACCTGTATCAGAACACATGGTTCTCTACCATTGTACTATATTCAGACGCATAATTCAAAACAAAAATGTTCGATGTGCCTTTTTTCTCTCCCACCCATAAAAAAAAGCCGCCGCGGCAGGAGCCGCG
>CAUBHZ010000015.1 GCA_958435885.1 uncultured Intestinimonas sp.
ATGTCATCGAGGTCAATCCCCGCTCCTCCCGCACCATCCCCTATATCTCCAAGGTGACCGGAGTGCCCATCATCGACCTGGCCACCAAGGTCATGCTGGGGCAGAAGCTCAAGGACCTGGGCTACGGCACCGGCATCTACCCCGAGGCCGACTACTATGCCGTCAAGCTGCCCGTCTTCTCCTTCGAGAAGCTCACCGATGTGGATACCGGCCTTGGGCCCGAGATGAAGTCCACCGGCGAGTGCCTGGGTCTGGCCGAGTCCTTCCCCCAGGCCCTGCTGAAGGCCTTCAAGGGCGCCAACATGAAGGTGCCCAAGAAGGGCGGCCGGGTCATCATCACCGTGAAGGACGAGGACAAGGGGGAGATGATCGGCATCGCCCGGGGACTGGAGGACATGGGCATCGAGATCCTGGCCACCTCCGGCACCTGCAACGCCCTCAACGCCGCCGGGGTCCCCGCCCGGAAGGTGGCCCGTGTGTCCCAGGCCCACCCCAACATCCTGGACATGATCGCCTCCGGCTCCGTGGACCTCATCATCAACACCCCCACCAAGGGCCGCAAGCACGACACCGACGGCTTCAAGATCCGGCGGGCCGCCGTGGAGCACTCCGTGGCCTGTGTCACCGCCATCGACACCGCCCACGCCATCCTCACCGTCCGTGAGCAGGGCCGCAGCGCCGACCTGCGCCCCATCGATATCACACAGATCTAAACAAGAGAGAACCTGATCCTTCAGACAGCCGTCCCGGGGCATTCGGGACGGCTGTCTTTTTGCTGCAAAATACATGGGGTGCGCCGGGTGTTTTTGGGCAGGGGAGAGGGGCTTTGGGGGTTGTGCTCTCCTGCGGAGTGTGCTATTCTAGAGTGTAAAAACACCGCCCTCCGGAGCGAGGGCACCATTCCATACAGAGAAAGAAGGCTGGATGATGTCCCACCAGACTGTCATCGTTTTGGACTTTGGCGGCCAGTACAATCAGCTCATCGCCCGTCGCGTCCGTGAGTGCGGCGTGTATTGCGAGGTCAAGCCCTACACCACCTCCCTGGAGGCCCTGAAGGCCATGGAGCCCATCGGCTTCATCTTCACCGGCGGACCCAACAGCGTCTATGACGAGAAGGCGCCCCACGTGGACCCGGCCATTTTCGGGCTGGGTGTGCCCGTCCTGGGTATCTGCTACGGCTGCCAGCTCATGGCCCACACTCTGGGGGGACGGGTCACCGCCGCCCAGGAGGATACTGCCCGGGAGTACGGCAAGACCGAGACCTATTATGATACCTCCTGCAAGCTCTTCAAGGGCCTGCCCGCCGAGGGCGTGTCCTGGATGAGCCACGGCGACTATATGGAGAAGGTGCCTGAGGGCTTCGCTCTGGTCGCCCACTCCGACAACTGCCCCAACGTGGCCATCGCCGACGAGGCCCGGGGCTTCTACGGCGTCCAGTACCACCCCGAGGTCAATCACACCCAGCACGGCACCGACATGATCCGCAACTTCCTCTATGAGGTCTGCGGCGCGGTGGGGGACTGGTCCATGGGGGACTACAAGCACACCGCCATCCAGGCCATCCGGGAGAAGGTGGGCGACGGCAAGGTACTCCTGGCCCTCTCCGGCGGCGTGGACTCCTCCGTGGCGGCCGCTCTGCTGGCCGAGGCGGTGGGCAATCAGCTTACCTGCGTCTTCGTGGACCACGGCCTCATGCGTAAGAACGAGGGCGACGAGGTGGAGGCCGCCTTCTCCAAGTGGGACATCAACTTCGTCCGGGTGGACGCCGAGAGCCGCTTCCTTCTGAAGCTGGCCGGTGTGTCCGAGCCCGAGCGGAAGCGGAAGATCATCGGTGAGGAGTTCATCCGGGTCTTCGAGGAGGAGGCCAAGAAGATCGGCCGGGTGGACTACCTGGTCCAGGGCACCATCTATCCCGATGTCATCGAGTCTGGTGCCGGTGACGCCGCCGTCATCAAGAGCCACCACAATGTGGGCGGTCTGCCTGACTATGTGGATTTCAAGGAGATCATCGAGCCCCTGCGGCTGCTGTTCAAGGACGAGGTCCGGCAGCTGGGCCGCGAGCTGGGCCTGCCCGAGTACCTGGTCATGCGCCAGCCCTTCCCCGGTCCCGGCCTGGCCATCCGGGTCATCGGCGATCTGACCAAGGAGAAGCTGGACACCCTCCGGGAGGCCGACGCCATCTATCGGGAGGAGATCGCCGCCGCCGGTGAGGACAAGAACATCAACCAGTACTTTGCCGTCCTCACCAACACCCGCTCGGTGGGTGTCATGGGCGATGGCCGCACTTACGATTACACGCTGGCCCTCCGTGCGGTGACCACCAGCGACTTCATGACCGCCGACTGGGCCCGCATCCCCTATGATGTACTGGACAGGATCTCCACCCGCATCGTCAACGAGGTCCCCGGCATCAACCGCATCGTCTACGATATCACGAGTAAGCCCCCGGCCACCATCGAGTGGGAGTGACCAATGTCCCCGGAAAGTCTTGTTTATCAGGATTTTCCGGGGATTTTTTGCTATTTGTGCAGATTGAATTCGATTTCCTCCTATCATGGTGTTGCCGTACCCAAGCCGGATTCCCGCTTTGCACATGATTCTCTTGACAAACTAACAGTATTAGTTTTACAATAACTAATACTGTTAGTTTGAGAGGAGCCGTTGAATGAGTACAAAGGGGCTATCAAGAGAGCTCATCGTGGCAGAGGCCATTGCCTGCATCGAGAGCACCGGGCAGCCGGCTATCTCGCTCCATGAGCTGGCCAGGAGGCTGGGGGTCAAGGCACCCTCCTTGTATAACCACATCAAAAACACGAAAGAACTGCAATACGAGATATTCCAATACGCCATCGGCAGGTTTGTGGACCATCAGAAGGCGGCCACAGAGGGCAAGAAAAAAGACGAAGCGGTGAAGGCCTTTGCCGAGGCATACCATGCATTTGCGGTGGAGCACAAGGGCCTGTACCGGCTCATCATGTCCATTCCGTCGGAGGACGATGATCGAGCCAAAGAGCTGGCCATCCCTCTGCTGGAGACCGTTGTGGAGATGCTCTCGGATTATGGGCTGGGGGAGGAGACCATCGCACACTGGCAGCGTGTCTTCCGCGCCATCCTGCACGGGTTCATCTCCGAGGAGGAGCTGGGGTATTTCTACTATTATCACTCCATTGACCTTCGGAAGAGCCGGGAGATCGCGGTGCAGTGCTTCCTCGACGGACTGCATGCGGCGGTCAGGGAAGGGACAGAAATGAGAGCGGGAGAGAGCGGACAATGACAAAAAACAACGAGTTATTTACCACCATGCCGGTGGGGAGGGCGGTGGCCAAGCTGGCCATCCCCACGGTCGTCAGTCAGATCATCGTCATCCTTTACAGTCTGGCGGATACCTTTTTCATTGGCCAGATCGGTGATCCCAATCAGATCGCCGCTCTGTCCATCACGTTTCCCATCTACACCCTTCTGACCGCCGTGGCCAACCTTTTCGGCATCGGCGCCAACAGCATCATCGCCAGGAGCTTGGGACAGAATGATGAGCTGACGGCCAGGAAGGCCTCGTCCTTCTCGTTCTGGGCGGGACTGGCCGTGACACTGGTGCTGTCCGTCCTGCTGGCCATCTTCATGCAGCCGGTCCTCCTGTTCTTCGGCGCCAATGAACTCACTCTGGGCTTCACCACAGACTATCTCTTCTGGGTCTTTGTCATCGGCGGAATCCCCACAGTGGCAGGGCTGGTCCTGGGTCACCTGGTCCGCGCGGTGGGGAAGACGAAGGAGGCCGGCATCGGCCTGACCATCGGCGGCGTCATGAATATCATCCTGGACCCCGTCTTCATTTTCATCTTTCACATGGATGTGGCAGGCGCAGCGGTAGCCACCATGCTCTCCAACGCCATCTCCATGGTATATTTCTTCGTCATCCTCGCGAGAATGAGAAAGACGACGGTCCTCACTCTCTCGCCAAAGTATTTCTCCCTGGAGAAGAAGGTGGCCTGGGGGACGTTGTCGGTGGGATTCCCCGCCGCCATTTCGGTGCTGCTGGTCTCGGTCTCCATCTCGCTGCTGAACGGCCTGCTGCTGAAGCATGAGAGCGGCAACATCCTCTCTGCGGCCTATGGTGTGACGTCCAAGTGCGGTACCATCGCACTGCACATCAGCATCGGCATCGCTCAGGGCGTCATGCCCCTGATCGGGTACAGCTACGGTGCCAAGGACCATAAGCGGGTCCATGCGGTGTGCCGTCTCTCCTTCATCATCCTCTTTCTTTTCTCCATCGTGTTCCTCGCCATTGTGCAGCTGATCCCGGACACCATCGTGCGGCTCTTCATCGACCATGAGGAGACCATCGCCGTGGGCGGTGCGTTCATGCGCCGGTGGTCCTGGTGTGTGATCGGCATGAGCCTGTTCAACATGTACAATTCCATCTTCCAGGCCGTGGGGAAGTGGAGGACATCGCTGTTGTTGGCAGTGCTGCGGCTGGGCGTGATCTTTTCCATCCTCTGTATTGTCCTCGACCATTTCTTCGGTGTCAGCGGCCTGATGTGGGTACAGGCGATCACGGATACACTGTCCTGCCTCATCGCCATGGGCCTGTACAACCGCTTTAAGAAGTCGCTGATGAAGGAGATTGCCGTGGCGCCGGAAACTGCGGCAGCGCCGGTCACCTCCAACCGGGTCATCACCATCAGCCGGGAATTCGGCAGCGGCGGCAGGACCATCGGCAAGGAGGTGGCCGCCAGACTGGGCATCCCCTGCTACGACAGCGAGCTCATTGAGAAGATCGCCGCGGAGAGCGGCCTGGCCAAAGAATACATCGAAAAGCACGGCGAATACGCTGCGTCTGACAGCCTATATGAGAACGCTGTGGCCGGAAGAGGACGTGACGGTCAATCGGCATCCGACAAAATGTGGCTGGCGCAGGAAAAGGTTGTGACCGACCTGGCGGAGAAGGAGTCCTGCGTCATCGTGGGCCGCTGCGCCGATTATATCCTGCGGGACACCGCCGACTGCCTGACGGTCTTCATCCACGCATCGGATGAGAAGCGGGCCGAGCGCATCGTGTCGGTCTACGGCCAGCGCGAGGAATCTCCCGCCCAGCGGCTGCACGACAAAGACAGAAAACGCAGAGCCTATTATGAGCTCTATACCGGCACCTGCTGGGGTCAGGCAGACAATTACGCGCTTTGTCTGGACAGCGGCAAGATCGGAATCGACGGGTGCGTGGAAATGATCGCACAGCTCTACCAGCATTCCTAGTGGGATACCGTATGGGTCACCGCGGGCATTGGGACATTTGTGTCCCAATGCCCGCTTTTTCTTCGCCGCCGGACGGTTGACCGCAGGGTGTCCGCAGGGTAAAATGAAAAAGACATCGGCCTGACGGAACGGTCCGGCAGGGGAGGGGAGAATGAGCATGAGTGAACTGCTGGAGGGGCTCAACGAAGCCCAGCGGGAGGCGGTCACCTCCACAGAGGGGGTGTTCCGGGTCATCGCCGGGGCCGGCTCCGGAAAGACCCGGGCGCTGTCTCACCGGTTTGCCTTCCTTGTGGAGGAGGCGGGCATCCTGCCGGGGAATATCCTCTGCGTCACCTTCACCAACAAGTCCGCCGCCGAGATGCGCCAGCGCATCCACGCCCTGACCGGAGACAACGACACCGGCTACATCAACACCTTCCACGGCTTCTGCGTCTCCGTCCTCCAGGAGGACAGCAGCGCCGTGGGTTATCCCAAGCGCTTTCTGGTCCTGGACAACACAGACATCGACGCCATGCTCCAGATCATTTACGAGGAGCGGGGACTCTCCCTGCGGGACATGACCTTCCAGAAGGCCAGAGACATGATCGAGGTGCGCAAGCTCTTCAAGGAGCCGGACTACTATCAGGACATGATTGCCCTCTCCCTGGAGGGTCTCCGGCAGAAGTACCTGGACGCAGTGCGGGCGGAGGATATGATCTTTTACGGCTATCTTTACCAGGAAAAGAAATGCTTTGGCCTGGATTACAACGACCTCATCAAATTCACCCTCTATATTTTTGCCCAGCGTCCGGATCTGAGAGAGAAGTGGCAGCAGCGGCTGGAGTACATCATGATCGACGAGTTCCAGGACATCGACCTGCTCCAGTACCAGCTGATGGAGGTCCTCTGCGGATACCATAAAAACCTCTTCGTGGTGGGGGACCCGGATCAGACCATCTACTCCTGGAGAGGCGCCGATATACGCTACCTCCTGGAACTGGACAAGGCTTTTCCGGGGACCCGGACCATTCTGATGATGGAGAATTACCGCTCCACGCCGGAGATCCTGGCGGCGGCCAACTCCCTCATTGACAAGAACCAATACCGGCTCAAAAAGGACCTTGTCCCCACGCTGCCGCACGGAGAACCTGTTCGCTGCCATCTGGCAGACACCCAGGAAGGGGAGGCCAAATGGATGGCACAGCAGATGCTGGAGCTTCACGAGCGGGGTGTTCAGTGGCGGGAGATGGCAGTGCTCTATCGGGCGCACTATGTCTCCCGCTCCGTGGAAGAGACCTTCCTGCACGCCCAGATCCCCTACACCATATACAGCGGGGTGCAGTTTTACGGGCGCATGGAGATCAGGGATGCGCTGGCCTACCTGCGCATGCTGATCTACCGGGACGATCTCTCCTTCCTGCGGGTGGCCAATGTGCCCAAGCGGAACCTGGGAAAGCGCCGCATGGCCGCCCTCCGGGACTATGCCGCCCAGCACGACTGCTCCCTGTACCAGGCCCTTCAGGACAATGTGGAGGAGGAGCTTTTCCGAAGCACCAAGGCCCGGCAATTTCTCTCCCTGGTGGAGCTGCTCTCCGCCCAGGTGGAGGGAAGACCGGTCTCCGAGGTGCTCACCGCCATCCTCCAGGCCAGCGGCTATGAGCGCATGCTCCGCACAGAGGGCAGTCAGGAGCGGCTGGACAATCTGGCCGAACTCAAGCAGTCCATCTACGAGTACGAGACCACCTGCGGGGAGGAGGCCACACTGGAGCACTACCTGACCCATGTGGCGCTCCTGACCAACAGCGACACCGGAGAGCGGGGAGACCGGGTCCGGCTGATGACGGTGCACGCCGCCAAGGGCCTGGAATTTCCATACGTATTTCTCTGCGGGATGAACGAGGGTATTTTCCCCTCCCGGAAGGTGCGCACGATCCAGGCCATGGAGGAGGAGCGGCGGCTGGCCTTTGTGGCCCTGACCCGGGCAGAGCGGGGACTGTGCCTCTCGGCCTCCGGCGGGCGGAATTTTGACGGCGCGCCCCGGTATCCTTCCCGGTTCCTGCTTGACATCGACCCGGCGCTCCTGGAGCTCACCGGAGATTTCAGCGAGGGCCTCATCCGGGAGGCGAAGGCCGCCATTGAGAGCAGCCAGCGTTATCTGCCTGAAAATGACGCCCAGATCACACTGCCGCCGGGACAGCGGGTGAGGCACTCGGTCTTCGGTATGGGGACTATTCTGGATGTGGACCTGGAGAAGTCGGCCCATGTGATCCAGTTTGACGACCTGCCCACGCCCCGCAGCATCTCCTTCAAGGCAAAGCTGGAGCGGTGCTGAGAGATGACTGCCGGGAGGACAACGCTCTTTGGCTGTAAGGGAAAACTTTTCAGTCCCTTCTATTGCGGAGCGTCGGCCGGATATGGTACGATAGACAAAATTGAACATGGGAGGTACTGCAATGCAGCCGGACATGATCCTTGTACTGGATCTGGGCAGCGAGGAGAATCCCCGGCTGGCCAGAGAGATCCGTGCCCTGGGCGTCTACAGCGAGATCCATCCCCACGATATCACACTGGAGAAGGTCAAGGCCCTTCCCAATGTGAAGGGTATCATCCTCAACGGCGGACCCAACCGGGTGGTGGACGGCGTGGAGATCGATGTCTCCAAGGACATCTACAACTACGACGTGCCCGTGCTCCTGGCCGATCATATGGGGGACAAGCCCTGGCCCGACGATCCCGCCGAGCGGAAGGAGGCGCTCTCCAATTTTGTCTTTGGGCTCTGTGGCGCCCAGGCCAACTGGAACATGGAGAACTTCATTGCTGACCAGGTGGAACTCATCCGGGAGCAGGTGGGGGACAAGAAGGTCCTCCTGGCACTCTCCGGCGGCGTGGACTCCTCCGTGGTGGCAGCCCTCCTCATCAAGGCCATCGGCAAGCAGCTCACCTGCGTCCACGTCAACCACGGTCTTCTGCGCAAGGGTGAGCCGGAGCAGGTGGTGGAGGTATTCCGACATCAGATGGATGCCAACCTGATTTACGTGGACGCCGTGGACCGTTTCCTGGACAAGCTGGCCGGAGTGGCCGATCCGGAGCAGAAGCGGAAGATCATCGGCGCCGAATTTATCCGTGTCTTCGAGGAGGAGGCCCGGAAGCTGGACGGCATTGAGTTCCTGGGCCAGGGCACCATCTATCCCGACATCATTGAGTCCGGTACCAAGACGGTGAAGGCGGTCAAGTCCCACCACAACGTGGGCGGTCTCCCGGAGGACCTGGGCTTCCAGCTGGTGGAGCCCCTGAAGATGCTCTTCAAGGATGAGGTTCGCGCCTGCGGCAAGGCCCTGGGCCTGCCCGATTCCATGGTCTACCGGCAGCCCTTCCCCGGCCCTGGCCTGGGGGTCCGCTGTCTGGGCACCATCACCCGGGACAGGCTGGAGGCTGTTCGGGCATCCGACGCCATCCTGCGGGAGGAGTTCGCCGCCGCCGGTTTGGAGGGCAAAGTGTGGCAGTACTTCACCGTAGTGCCCGATTTCAAGTCCGTGGGCGTGAAGGACGGCAAGCGCACCTTCGACTGGCCGGTGATCCTCCGGGCGGTGAACACGGTGGACGCCATGACCGCCACGGTGGAGGACGTACCTTTTGCCCTCCTTCAGAAAATCACCGCTCGCATTACTGCAGAGGTCAAGGGGGTCAACCGTGTCCTCTATGACCTGACACCGAAGCCCTGTGGTACCATAGAATGGGAATAACTGGAACATAATGCTGGTTATAAGCGGCACGGTCAAAAGGCCGTGCCGCTCCTTTCTCTGTGTTGTAAAAACAGCGGTCTTCTGTTATAATGGCATCTGCTGTCAACGAAAATAGGACCGGGTATCCGATACCGGTCGGAAGAATGGGAGTTTTTACGTGTTCGAAGTCATCAAAACCGAAGGCCGTGCCCGGCGCGGCCAGTTTTCCTGTGCCCACGGCGGGGTAGTTCAGACCCCGGTTTTCATGAATGTTGGTACGCAGGGCGCCATCAAGGGCGCAGTCTCCGCCCATGACCTCAAGGAGATCGGCTGCCAGATCGAGCTCTCCAACACCTACCACCTCCACCTGCGTCCCGGAGACGATGTGGTGCGGCAGCTGGGAGGACTTCACAAATTCATGGACTGGGACGGCCCTATCCTCACCGACTCCGGCGGCTTTCAGGTCTTTTCCCTCTCCGGGTTGCGGAAGATCACGGAACAGGGCGTTACCTTTGCCTCCCACATCGATGGCCGGCGTATCTTCATGGGTCCTGAGGAGTCCATGCGTATTCAGTCCAATCTGGGCTCTGACATCGCCATGGCCTTTGATGAGTGCATCGAAAACCCGGCCACCTATGAGTATGTAAAGCCCTCTTGTGAGCGTACCCTCCGCTGGCTGGAGCGGTGCAAGGCGGAGCACGACCGGCTCAACGCCCTGCCCGACACGGTGAACCCCCATCAGATGCTCTTCGGCATCAATCAGGGCGGCACCTATCCCGATCTGCGGATCTGGCACATGAAGGAGATCGCCAAGCTGGACTGTGACGGCTACGCCATCGGCGGCCTGGCGGTGGGGGAGCCCACCCAGACCATGTACGATATCATCGAGGCTGTGGAGCCCTATATGCCGGCGGACAAGCCCCGGTATCTCATGGGTGTCGGAACGCCCTCCAACATCATCGAGGGCGTGGCCCGGGGCGTGGATTTCTTCGACTGTGTCATGCCCGCCCGGAACGCCCGCCACGCCAAGCTCTTCACCTGGGACGGCGCCCTCAACATCAAAAATGAGAAGTACAAGCTGGATGACCGGCCCATCGATCCCCACTGCAACTGCCCCACCTGCCGGTCCTTCTCCCGGGCCTACGTGCGGCACCTCTTCGTGGCGGGGGAGATGCTGGGCATGCGTCTGGCGGTGCTCCACAACCTGTGGTTCTACAACGAGCTGACCCGCCGTATCCGGGACGCCCTGGACCAGGGCTGCTTTGCCGATTTCCGGGCCGAGTACAGCCCCAGACTGGAGCAGAGAGTATAAATTTTACAAAAGACTTGTCAAAAACAGCGGTTGACTGTATAATATACTAAGCTGTCCAAGCACAGTCTGAAGCAAAGCAGGAATCAATCATTTGGAGGTAATGTCTTTTGGAATGGATGTCTACGATCGGTATGCTGGTGGTCATGCTGGCCATCTTCTATTTCTTGCTGATCCGGCCTGAGAACAAGAAGAAAAAAGAGCTGGCCAAGATGCGCGATGAGCTGACCATCGGAGATGAGGTCACCACCATCGGCGGCATCATCGGCACCATCTGCGCGGTCAAGGAAGAGAGCATCGTCATCGAGACCAGTGCCGACCGTGTCCGGGTGGAGTTTGCCAAGTGGGCCATCTCCACCAAGGGCGCACAGACCACCGAGGCCACCAAGTGAGTTAACTCCATAGCATGACAAGCACCCTCTTCGCATAGGCTTCATCAGAAGCGATGCGAGGAGGGTGTTTTTATGCGCAAAACAGGGGAGGAGCAGAGCGTCAGATGGCTCCAGGTGATGACCGCTGTCCTGCTGGGCGGTCTGTTGTCCCTGGCGGTGTGTCTGGTCGTCCTTCTGCTGTGTTCCGTCGCCATTTCCAACGGCTGGCTGGGGGAGACCTCTATGGACAAAGTGGCCATCGTGGCCTGTGTGCTTGGCGGCTTTTCAGGCGGCGTCCTGACGGTAAAGCGCTGCGGCAGCCGGGCACTCCTGGCCGGCCTGGCGGCGGGTGGTGCCTGCTTCCTGCTGCTCCTCACAGGCGGGCTGCTGTTTTTCGCGGACACGGTGTCCATGGACCAGGGAGGATTGGGCCTGCTGTCCGGCTGTCTGTGCGGCGGCGCCGCCGCGGGCATCCTGTGCGCCGGCCCGAAAAAGAAGCGGCGCAGGAGGTGAGCGTGGGGAGCGGAGGACGACATAATGGACAGGACTTCGGCGGTGGTGCCCGCTGTGCATCCATACCCGCTGCTGAAGAAAGCAGTCATATTACAAACTGTATACCTTCCATCCGGGGTTCGTGATATACAAACCGTAAACACAATATATATGATATAAGTTTTGATATATTTCTACATGTTGTGTGTCAAGAGAACGTGGGACAGTCAGGCCGGTGCGCCCTATTCTTAGATTTACATAATATAATTTACATAATGTGTTGTCATAATCGCCAAAAATGAAAAAATATCCTGCAGGGTCATTGCAATGTGACGCAATGGAGTTTATAGTAGAGTCTGTCGAAGGGACCGGTGACGGTCCCTTTGTCAGACATTTCGAGAGACAAAGGGGAGGCCGACGATATGGCCGGATTTGAAAATAAAGTGCTGGGCTTCATCGGAGCGGGAAATATGAACGGTGCCATTCTGCGGGGCGTTTTGGGACAGGGACTGGTCACCCCGGACCGGGTATGGCTCTCCAACCGTCATCCCGAGAAGCTGGAGCCCTTTGCCGCCGAAGGCGTCCACACCACCACAGACAATTCTCAGGTGGCGGCCCAGGCCGACCTCATCGTTTTGGGTGTAAAACCCCAGATGTTCCCGGATGTGCTGCCGGAGCTGGCCGGGCTCACGGCGGGAAAGTGCGTGGTCTCCATTGCTGCCGGCATCTCCTCCGAGGCCCTGCGCAGAGCTCTGCCCGGCGCCTTGGTGGTCCGGGCCATGCCAAACACCCCTCTGATGGTGGGGGTAGGCGCCACGGCAGTGGCCAGGGCGGAGAACATGCCCGCTGAGCTGTTCCAGACCGTCCTGGACCTCTTCTCCGCCGCCGGTGCCGTAGCCGTCATCGAAGAGGGTCAGATGGACGATATCATCAATGTCAACGGCTCCTCGCCGGCCTGGTTCTTCCGCATGGCCGACGTGATGGTCCGTCGGGCGGTTTCTGTGGGCATTGATGCCAAGACGGCTCTGACATTGACCGCCAAGACCATGGAGGGCTCCGCCCGGCTGCTGCTGGAGTCCGGAAAGACGCCGGAGGAGCTGTGCCGTCAGGTGTGCTCTCCCGGCGGGACCACACTGGCCTCGCTCTCCGCCTTTGAGGACCGGGACTTCGACGGCCTCATGCTGGACGCCATGGACCGCTGCACCCGGCGCTCAAAAGAGCTCGGAAAATAACCCTCCTATTTGAAACGCTTGTCTCATATGCTCTCCATAAGGGGTGAGGGCATTGAGAAAGCGGATCGTCGGGTTCTGGGATATGCCGCAGGGAGGGATAACGCCGGCGCTGGCGGTGTTGTCCGCCGCATTTGCCGTCGGGGCGCTGGTGGGGCTTCTGCTGGCAGCCCAGGTTGGGGGAGAGGGGCAGGAGAGTCTGAGCACCTATCTCCAGGCCTATCTGGCGGCGGCTAAGACGGGGAGTGCCGCTCCGCCGGAACCGGCGGCGGTGGTCTGGGAGGCGGTCCGATGGCCGCTGCTCACCCTGCTGCTCAGCTTTACCGCCCTGGGTGCGGTGGGAATACCGGCTATTTTCGCGGTGCGCGGGTTTCTTCTCTCCTTTGCGGTGTCCTCCTTTGTGCGGATCTTCGGCGGCGCCGGCGCCATCCTGGCCTTTTTTGCCTTCGGGTTCACAGGGCTCATTTCGCTGCCCGCCCTGTTCCTGCTGGGCGTTCAGGGGCTGCTCTCCGCCGCGGCGCTGGCCGGTGGAGTGCTGCTGGGCGGAAAGGGGACACCGTCTCTGCCCGGTCGGGTCTTCTGGATGCGCAGCGGACTGTGCGCCGCCGCCCTGGCGCTATCCGCCGGGTTGGAGTACTGGGCGGTGCCGGCGCTGCTGGCCTCTGTAGCAGAGCTTTTTTGATTTTATGATTTGGGAGAAGGTAGGAGATCGGATGGATGAGATCAACGGCTATGAGGCCTATCTCAAGACAGAAAAAAAGGCCTCCGAAAACACGCTGAGCTCCTATCTGCGGGATGTGCGGCAGTTCGCCGCCTACTGCGCCCGGGAGGGGCTGACGCTCACCCAGGTGAGCCAGCCGGAGGTGGAGGACTATATCCGCTACCTCACCAGCCGGGGAAAGTCCGTGTCCACGGTGACCCGGGCGGCGGCGTCCCTCAAATCCTTTTACAGCTATCTCATCCGGATGGGAGAGGTGGCCTCCAATCCGGCCCGGGGCGTGGCACCGGCCAGGGTGGAGCGGAAGCTGCCCCAGATCCTGACGAGCAAAGAGGTGGAGCTCTTTTTGGAGCAGCCGGAGCGCACCGATCCCAAGGGCTGCCGGGACCACGCCATGCTGGAGCTCCTCTACGCCACCGGCATCCGGGTGAGCGAGCTCATCGACCTCAATGTGGACGACCTGAATCTGTCCGGCGGATTTCTGCGCTGCGCCGGGAAGGGGAGAAGCAGGGAACGGATCATCCCTCTGTATGCCGCCGCGATTCGGGCTCTCTCTGAGTATTTGAAAGACGTGCGTCCCCAGTTGTTGGAGTCCCCCGACGAGCCGGCCCTCTTCGTGAACATGACGGGAAAGCGCATGTCCCGGCAGGGCTTTTGGAAGATCATCAAGCACTATCAGGAGAAGGCCGGCATC
>CAUBHZ010000016.1 GCA_958435885.1 uncultured Intestinimonas sp.
GACCCAGGTGGGGGGCGAGATGCTCCAGGTGGAGGTCAACGTGGTGCCCGGCACAGGCAAGGTGGAGCTCACCGGCAATCTGGGCGATGTGATGAAGGAGTCCGCCAAGGCGGCCCTGAGCTATATCCGCAGCCGGGCCCAGCGCCTGGGCATCGACGAGGACTTCTACAAGACCAAGGACATCCACGTCCACTTCCCGGAGGGCGCCGTGCCCAAGGACGGCCCTTCGGCCGGCATCACCATCACCACTGCCATGGTCTCCGCCCTCACCAATACGCCGGTTCGGCAGGACGTAGCTATGACAGGCGAAGTTACTTTACGGGGCAGGGTGCTGCCCATCGGCGGCCTGCGGGAGAAGACCATGGCCGCCCTGCGCAACGGCATGAAGACGGTTCTCATCCCTGCGGACAACGTAAGTGACCTGGAGGAGATCGACCAGACCGTCCGGGCGGCGTTGAAGTTCGTACCGGTGGAGCAGGTGGACCAGGTGCTCTCCGTGGTGCTGGAGACGGACGGGGCGCAGACCCTGCCCGATCTGGAGGCCATGTCTGAGCCCGCCCAGGGGACGGTGCGCTCTCTGGACCTGAAGCAGTGATGGGGGAGGAACCATGATCAATTTACAGATGGCGGAATTTGTCCGCTCCGCGGCTAAAAAAGAGGACTTTCCCCGGGACGGGCTGCCCCAGATCGTCTTTTCCGGCCGCTCTAATGTGGGCAAATCCTCGGTGATCAACCGCCTCCTGGGCCGCAAGAACTTTGCCCGGGTGGGCAGTGCGCCGGGAAAGACCACCCACATCAACTACTTTAAGATCGATGGAAAGTTCTATCTGGTGGACCTGCCGGGCTACGGCTACGCCAAGGTCTCCCAGGCGGAGAAGGCCCGGTGGGGGCGGCTCATCCAGTCCTGGTTCGACGACCCCAGCCTCATGACCCTGGGGTGCATGCTGGTGGACGCCCGGCACAAGCCCACGGCGGACGACTGCACCATGGGCAACTGGTTCAAAGAGACCGGCCGGCCCTTTGTGGTGGTGGCCAACAAGCTGGACAAGCTGAAGAAGAGCGAGATCGAGCCCAACCTGCAGCGTATCCGTGAGACGCTGGAGCTGGATGAGTCTGTAAAGGTAATTCCCTTCTCAGCTGAGAAGGGAGAAGGCCGGGACGCCCTCTTGGGTGAGCTGGCCGAGCACATTGGGGAGGGATTCCGATGAGATATGTCCGCGTGGAGCGGCTGGGCAAGGTCCGCTGGGGGGTGCTGGACGGCGAGGTGGTCCACACCCTGAAATACCCCCCGTATGCCGGGGAGACCGAGTACTATGACGGCAAGACCTGGGAGCTGGCAAAGTGCCGGCTGCTGGCCCCATGTGAGCCCGGGAAGATTGTGTGCGTGGGCAAGAACTACCTGGACCACGCCGAGGAGATGGGGGAGGGTGTGCCCGAGCAGCCCATCCTCTTCATCAAGACACCCAACTGTGTCAATGATCCGGAGGGAGAGGTCCACGCCCCGGACTTTGTGGGGCGTCTGGACTATGAGGGCGAGCTGGCTGTCGTCATGAAGAAGCGGGCCAAGGATCTGAAGCCCGACGAGGTTTGGAACTACATCCTGGGCTTCACCTGCCTCAACGACGTCACCGCCCGGGATGTCCAGAAGGGGGATGGCCAGTGGACCCGGGGCAAGTGCATGGACGGCTTTGCCCCGGTGGGACCGGTGGTCACCGACGAGGTGGACCCCACCGACCTGCTGCTGGAGACCCGTCTCAACGGCAAAACGGTCCAGTCCTCCTGGACGTCCCTCTTTATGACCAAGATCCCCGAGATGCTAGCCTTTATCACCGCCTCCATGACTCTGGAGCCCGGCGATCTGGTATCCACCGGCACTCCTGCTGGTATTGGTCCCATGGTGCCCGGAGACACCGTGGAGGTGGAGATCCAGGGCATCGGTACCCTGCGTAGCCACATTGTTTGACCCGAAAGGATGGAACTATGCTGACCGACAAACATTGTCGCATTCTGCTCCAACTTGCGGACCGTTTGTCCGGGGATGAACTCTTGTGGGCGGTAACCGGAAGTACCTCCTTTGCTCTCCAAGGGCTGGAACTGGAGGTCCATGACATCGATATCCAGACCGACGGTCCCGGGGCCTATCGGTTTGAAGAATTGTTTTCAGAATTTGCTGTAGAACCGGTCCGCTTCTGCGGGACAAACCAGATTCGCTCACATTTTGAACGATTTTTGTGGGACGGGATGTCTGTAGAAGTGATGGGGGACGTCCAGAAGCTGGAGCCTGATGGCAGTTGGGGCCCTCCCACAGATCTGAAGCACTGGCGTCGCTGGGTACCTCTGGATGGGTATCTCATCCCTGTGCTGGACCTGCAGTATGAGGCAGATGCCTATAGAAGAATCGGACGGATAGCCCGGGCTGAACAGCTGGAACGGTTTCTTGCCCATAAAGACAGTGCCGAATAAGCAGAAGGCCGCCCTATTTGGGGCGGCCTTTTGATCCGTGTGGGGACAGGTCTGATGGAATGCGTGCTTGAGTTTTGCGGGTATATTTGCTATAATCATATAATCTATACACCACGCATCAACGCAGAAAGGGGGCGGAGCTATGCTGCGGCACATTCCGCTTGGACGGATGTACAACCTGCGGGACCTGGGCGGCTATTCCGTTCCCGGGGGCGGGGAGACGGCCTGGGAGAGACTCCTTCGGGGAGATAATCCGGAGCACCTGACGGAGGAGGACCTGCGCTGGCTTCTGGACCGGGACGTCACCACAGTGGTGGACCTCCGAAACGAGGCGGAGGCCTGTCGCAAGCCCGACCAGCTGGCCTCCCAGCCCGGCTTTCACTACTTCCACTGTCCTCTCCTGACGGAGGGAGACGGTATGCCCAACCTGGAGACGGATGTGGGGCAGGGCTATTTTCGGATGCTGGACGGTTCTGACCTGGTGGCCAAGGCCCTGCGGACGGTGGCCGCCGCCCCCGGCGGCGTTCTCTTCCACTGTACGGCGGGAAAGGACCGCACGGGTCTGATGGCCGCCCTGCTGCTGGGCCTTGTGGGCGTGGAGCGGACCGATCTGCTGGCGGACTACCAGGTGTCGGAGACCTATCTGGCAGACGTCATTCATCAGATCAGAAAAAGGGTCCCAGACCTCTCAGCTTTTGCCGGTGCCTCTAAGGCAG
Organism: uncultured Intestinimonas sp.; assembly: GCA_958435885.1. The sequence goes on from CAUBHZ010000016.1 coordinate 3,180, forward strand.
AGTATTTGAACGACTGCCTGGATCTGCTGGAGGAGAAATACGGCTCGGTCTCCGGGTATCTCCGGGCCATCGGCCTGACGGAGGGAGATCTCACCGCACTGCGGAGAAAGCTTCTGCCCACGGACCACACAGAAGGAGGCCCGGCGCTTGGGTAGTTTTTCCGATTTTGCACAACATATGGACTGGGCGGGTCTGGTGGACCTGCTGCTGTCGGTGGCGGCCATCCTGCTGTGTCTGACGGTCCACGAGACCTGCCACGGTCTGGCGGCCTGGGCCCTGGGGGACCCTACCGCCAAGCGGCTCCACCGCCTTTCTCTCAACCCCCTGCGGCACATCGACCCCTTCGGCGCCCTCATGATGCTGGTGGCCGGCTTCGGCTGGGCCAAGCCCGTGCCGGTGGACATGCGGTATTTCAAGCACCCCAAGTCCGGCATGGCTGTCACCGCGCTGGCCGGGCCGGTCTCCAATCTGGTCATGGCCTATCTGGCCCTGCTGCTCCGGGCGGCGCTGCTGGCCTTTTACCATCCCGGTTCCGCCCTCCTGGAGGGCGTCATCGGCTTCTGCGAGACCCTTGCCGTTCTCAACGTGGGCCTGGGCATCTTCAACCTGATCCCCTTCCCGCCGCTGGACGGTTCCAAGGTGCTGGGCGCCTTTTTGCCTGACCGGGCCTACTATCAGCTCATGCGCTATGAGCGTTGGGGGATGCTCCTCCTCATGGTATTGCTCTGGCTGGGGGTGTTCAGTGCCCCTCTGAGTGCCGCGCGGACCTGGGTGCTGAACCTGCTGCTCCAGGGAGCGGCCTGGCCCTACTATCTGCTCACATAAGACGAAAGGGAGAGGACGCGTTGGACGGCCCCATTTATCATCTGGAAAAAGTGGTGAAGGCCAAGGCGGAGGACCTGGAGGACTTCACGGGCCCTCTGGACCTCATCCTGGCCCTGCTGAGCAAGAATAAAATGGAGATCAAGGACATCCAGATCTCCGTGATCCTAGACCAGTATCTGGCCTGGATGGACCGGCGGAAAGAGCTGGACCTGGAGGTGGCCAGTGAGTTTGTCACCATGGCGGCCCAGCTGGTCTTCATCAAGTCCCGGATGCTCCTCTCCATCCACGATGAGGAGGCCCTTTCCGAGATGGAACAGCTCATCGCCTCCCTGGAGGCCCACCAGCGCCACGAGGACTATTTAAAAATCAAGGCGGTGGTGCCGGAGCTCTCCGACCGGTTCGAGCTGGGCAGGGACTACATCACCAAAGGGCCGGAGGCCATGCCTGCCGACCGGACCTACTGCTATGTCCACGACAGGGACGACCTGCGCCGGGCCATGCTGGCGGTGCAGGAGCGGATGGGCACTCTGCTGCCTCCGCCGGTAAGTGCCTTTGACGGCATCGTGGGGCGGGAGCCCTACCCGGTATCGGAGAAGGCGGCCGAGCTCATCCAGCGGCTGGTCCGCTTCGGCGTCACCCGGTTCCAGGCCCTGTTCCAGGGCAACCGGAGCCGCTCGGAGGTGGTGGCCACCTTTATCGCCGTGCTGGAGCTGTGCAAGGCCCGGCGCATCCGCCTGGCGGGCACCGATACCGACTGCACGGTGACCTGTACCGGGGAGGGGGAGGCCCAGATGGAGTTCTCCACCGACGCCTACTGACACACGGAAGGGGGAGGAGCCTTTGACAGATTTGAAAGAGATCGAATCAGCCATGGAGGGCATCCTGTTCGCCGCGGGTGAGCCGGTGGGCGTGGAGCGGCTGTGTCTGGCCCTGGAGATCGACCGGGCCACGGCGGACGCGGTGGCCCAGAAGCTGATGGACGATTACAGCTACCACCGCCGGGGCATCCGGCTGGTGCGTCTGGACACCAGCTACCAGCTCTGTTCGGCGCCGGAGCATGCCGACCTCATCCGTAAGACCTTTGAGAGCCGGCGCCCGCCCAAGCTGTCGCCGCCCGCCCTGGAGGTGCTGGCCATCATCGCCTACTACCAGCCCACCACCCGGGCCTACGTGGATCAGGTCCGGGGCGTGGACAGCGCCTATACCGTGGGCCTGCTGCTGGATCGGGAGCTCATCGAGGAGTGCGGCCGGCTGGCCGTGCCCGGACGGCCCATCCTCTACCGGACCACGCCGGTCTTCCTGCGTTCCTTCGGCCTGAGCAGCCTGGATGAGCTCCCCGAGCTCCCCGCCGCCGCGCCGGAGGAGGGGCAGCTGAGCATGGATATGCAGGCGGCCCTGGAAAAGCTGCGGGACCTGCGGGAGGAGGGCGAGGAGCCCACCGAAGAGGAGCTGCGCTCGGCGGCGGAGACCCTGGCCCGGGCCGAGATGGGCGCCGGGGAGGGAGGCTGAGGCCGTGTGATCTGGGTGATCCTGGCGTGTATCCTGGCCGCTTTGATTCTGATATCCCTCATCCGGGTCGGAGTGAGGGCGGAATATAACGGCGGGCAGCTCACCGTTCACCTCCGGGCTGGACCGGCGGCGCTGCGGGTCTATCCTTTGAAACAAAAGAAAAAGAAGCCGGGAAAGTCCCAAAAGCCAAAGCCGCAGAAGAAGCGGGAGGAGGCGGAGCCGGGCACCGGTGAGAAGCTGTCCCTCCTCTGGGAGCTGCTGCCGGTGGCCCTGCGGGCGGCGGGCAGCCTTCGGCGAAAGATCTCTGTGGACCTGCTGGAGGCCCACATCCTGCTGGCCGGCAGTGATCCGGCCTCTGTGGCGGTGGCCTATGGCAGCGCCAACGCCATCATCGGTATGGTCCTGCCCCTTTTGGAGCAGAATTTCCATATCCGCCAGCGTGACATCCGAACGGCGGCAGATTTTCAGCGGGCTCACTCGGAGGTGCAGGCCAAGGCGGCCCTGTCCCTGACCGTGGGGCAGGGAGTGGCTTTTGCCCTGCGCTTCGGGTGGCAGGCTCTGGGTGTGCTGCTCCGCTGGCGGCGGCAGAACGAGACGGAAAAAACGGCCAAACACACAACAGAAAGGGCGGTACCATATGGAAAAGAACCATCCCATCAGTGAGCTCATGTCCACTACCATGCAGAAGATCCGGGAGATGGTGGACGTCAACACCATCGTGGGCACTCCTATCCACACCGACGACGGCGTGACCCTCATCCCGGTATCCCGGCTGTCCTTCGGTTTCGCCTCCGGCGGCAGTGATTTCACCACCAAGAACCAGAAGCCTGACGCCGATAACTCCTTCGGGGGCGGCAGCGGCGCCGGTGTCAACATCGCCCCGGTGGCCTTTCTCATCATCAAGGGGGATTCGGTGAAGCTGCTGCCCGTAGCGCCTCCCGCCGGAAACGCGGTGGACCGGGTGGTGGAGTTGGTGCCCGAGATGTTCGACAAGGTCACCGGCTTCATCGAGAAGCAGGACAAAGAAAAGAAGGAATTCGCAGAGTAACCAGCCCCCACATCTGTGACGGACCGGAGCGGGGAGCGGGATAATACAGGGGGGCGGCAGGCATACTAACGGCATCTATCTGTTGAGGTGATGCCCCTTGAAGCGCTTTGCCGCCCTTTTGCTGGCTTTCCTGCTGCTCTGTCCCGCCGCCCAGGCGGCGGAGCCGGTCACGTCGGCGTCCTCCGCCATCCTGGTGGATGCCGAGAGCGGCCGGGTCCTCTACGAGAAAGACGCCCACACCCGCCGGGGCATTGCCAGCACCACCAAGCTGATGACGGCTCTGGTGGCGGCGGAGTCGGTCACCGACCTGAGCGCCCAGGTGGAGATCCTGCGGGAGGACACCCTCACCGAGGGCTCCTCCATGTATCTGAAGGTGGGGGAGACCGTCACGGTGGAGACCCTCTTCTATGGCCTGCTGCTCCAGTCGGGCAATGACGCCGCTCTGGCCCTGGCCCGGTACTGCGCCGGGGACGCGGAGGCCTTCGTGGCCCGGATGAACGAAAAGGCCCGGGCTCTGGGGATGGCGGACACCAGATTCGCCAACCCCAACGGCCTGGACGACGAGGACCATTACTCCACCGCCGCCGATATGGCCATTTTGGCGGCGGCCTGCATGGACAATGAGCTGGTGGCCAAGGTGGTATCCGCAAAGTCGGCCACCATCGGGACCCGGACCTTCGTCAACCACAACAAGCTGCTGAGCCTCTATCCCGACTGCGTAGGCATGAAGACAGGATATACCCGTTCCTCCGGCCGCACCCTGGTGTCGGCCGCCCGGCGGGACGGCCAGCTGCTGCTGTGCGTCACCCTCAACGACCCCGACGACTGGAAGGACCACGCCGCCCTCTTTGACTACGGCTTCGAGACCTATCCCCGGTGCCTGCTGGCCAGTGCCGGTAAGACGGTGGGGCTGGTAAAGACCGCCGGCTCTCTGGTGCCTGCAATCCCGGTACGGACGGCGGGGGAGGTGTGCTACCCCCTAACGGCGTCGGAGCAGGTCAGGGCCCAGCTGAAGCTGCCCGAAAGCCTTCAGGCGCCGGTGGGCGACGATGTGCCGGTGGGAGACCTGGTGTTCACCCTGGACGGGACGGTCATCGGGGAGACTCCCCTGGTGTGTGATGCCGGAGTCCACTCTGATCGGGCGGCCAAGGCCGGTCCTCTGGAGCGGCTGTGGTCCCTGTTCCCCTGGGCGGGATAGCCCGCCCGTACATCTGAAGAAAGAGGTGCCCCTCATGGAGGAACGCCTGCAAAAACTACTGTCCGCCGCCGGACTCTGCTCCCGGCGGACTGCGGAAGATTACATCGAGGCCGGACGGGTCACCGTCAACGGCCAGACCGCCAAGCTGGGCGACAAAGCCGACCTGACCCGGGACCGGGTGGCCCTGGACGGGGTGGAGGTGGGTCCGGCGGCGGAGCCGGTCTATCTCATGCTCAACAAGCCCAGAGGCTATGTGACCACCCTCTCCGACGAGGAGGGACGGCCCACGGTGGCCCAGCTGGTGACCGACTGCGGGGTCCGGGTGTGGCCGGTGGGCCGGCTGGACCTGGACTCGGAGGGACTGCTCCTCCTCACCAACGACGGCGAGCTCACCCACCGGCTCATCCACCCCAGCCATGAGGTGGACAAGCAGTACTTAGTCATGGTCACCGGGGACATCGAGTCCGCACTGCCGGTGCTCAACGGCCCCATGGAGCTGGACGGTGTGGCGCTGGCGCCGGCCAAGGTGGACCGGCTGGGTCCAAACCTTCTCTCCTTCCAGATCCACGAGGGCAAAAACCGGCAGATCCGCCGGATGTGCCAGCAGGTGGGCCTGACGGTGAAGGCCCTGCGCCGGGTCCGGGAGGGCCAGGTCCAGCTGGGCGGACTCAAGCTGGGGAAGTGGCGTTATCTCACCGACGAGGAGGTCGCTGTTCTCAAGTCGCTGTGAGCATGCAGGAGGAGAGATTCCACCTTGCAGATCGTGCTTGATTTTCCTCCCATTTCCCGCTATGATAGTATCTGTTGGACCGCTGCCGGAAGAGGACGCGCGTCCGCAGCAAGTAGCCCGGGGCGTGCCGGGTAAGGAAATGTGAGGGTACCCCTATATGTCGAGGGATGTTTTGACCGCCATCCAGAATCGGATGCCGACCTTTTCAAAAGGGCAGAAGCTCATTGCCCATTTCATATTGGATTCCTATGACAAGGCCGCCTTTATGACGGCCAGCCGTCTGGGCCGGACGGTCAATGTCAGTGAGTCCACCGTGGTGCGTTTTGCCGCCGAGCTGGGCTACGACGGCTATCCCAGCATGCAGAAGGCCCTGCAGGAGATGATCCGCAGCAAGCTCACCTCCATCCAGCGCATCGAGGTGGCCAACGACCGCATCGGCGACCACGACATCCTCTCCACCGTGATGCAGTCGGACATCGAGAAGATCCGGCTCACCCTGGAGGAGGCGGACCGCAGCGGCTTCAACCGGGCGGTGGACGCCATCCTGGCCGCCCGGCGGATCTATGTTGTGGGTGCCCGTTCGGCTGCGGCCCTGGCCGATTTTCTGGGCTTCTATTTCAATCTCATCTTTGACGACGTGGTTCTCATCCGGACCACGTCGGTGAGTGAGACCTTTGAGCAGCTGCTGCGGGTGAGCCGGGAGGATGTGGTCATCGGCATCAGCTTTCCCCGCTACTCCAGCCGGACGGTGCAGGCCATGCGCTTCGCCCGTGACCGGGGCGCCAACGTGGTGGCACTCACCGACTCGGAGACCTCGCCCCTGGCGGAGATGGCCACCGTCACCCTCCTGGCCAAGAGCGATATGGCCTCCTTTGTGGACTCCCTGGTGGCGCCGCTGAGCCTCATCAACGCCCTCATCGTGGCGGTGGGCCGGCGAAAGAACGCCGATGTGGCTCAGACCTTTGCCACTCTGGAGCAGATCTGGTCGGAGTACGGCGTATATGAACAAGTAGAGGAAGAGAACTGATTTGACGCAGAAAGAAAAGCGTATCATTGTCATAGGGGGCGGCGCCGCGGGCATGCTCGCGGCGCTGACTGCTGCCCGGATGGGGGCGCCCGTCACCCTGCTGGAGCGCAACCAGAAGGTGGGGCGGCAGCTCTATATCACCGGCAAGGGCCGGTGCAACCTGACCAACGACTGCACCCCGGCGGAGGTGCTCGCCAACGTGCCCCGGAACGGGAAGTTCCTCACCAGCGCCGTCACCCGGTTTCCGCCTGCCGAGGTGAAGGCCTTCTTCACCGATCTGGGAGTGCCGCTGAAGACCGAGCGGGGCAACCGGGTCTTCCCGGTGTCCGACAAGGCCGCCGACGTGGTGGACGCCCTCTTTTTCGCCCTGCGCCGGGCCGGCGTGGACCTGATTCAGGACCGGGCGCGGGAGATCCTCACCGACCGTGGGGCGGTCAGTGGGGTAAAGGGGGAGCGGGGCAGCTATGCCGGCAGCGCCGTGATCCTGGCCACCGGCGGCGCGTCTTATCCCCTCACCGGCTCCACGGGAGACGGCTACGCCATGGCCGCTGCTCTGGGCCATACCATCCTGCCCCCCAAGGCGTCCCTGATCCCCCTGGTGGTGGAGGGGGAGGAGTGCCCCAGCATGCAGGGGCTCTCTCTGCGGAACGTGGCGGTGAAGGTCAGAAACAAAAAGGGGAAAGTGATTTTCAAGGAGCAAGGAGAAATGCTTTTCACCCATTTCGGCCTCTCCGGTCCCCTGATCCTCAGCGCCAGCGCCCATATGCGTGACTATGAAAAAGACCAGTATACGGTGGTCATCGATCTGAAGCCCGCCCTGGATGAAGCCGCTCTGGACGCCCGCCTGGTGCGGGAGCTCACCGGGCAGCCCAACCGGGCCTTTCACAATGTGCTGGAGACCCTGGCGCCCCGGCTGCTGATCCCGGTGCTGGCCAAGCGGTCGGACATCCCGCCCGACCTGCCCGCCAATGCCGTCACCAAGGTCCAGCGCCGCCGGCTGCTGGAGACGCTGAAGGGCTTGTCCTTTCCGGTGGCTGGACCCCGCCCGGTGGAGGACGCCATCGTCACCAGCGGCGGAGTCAAGGTCTCAGAGGTGGACCCCAAAACCATGGGCTCCAAGCTGATACAAGGACTTTACCTTGCCGGTGAGCTGCTGGACGTGGACGCCTATACCGGCGGCTTTAACCTCCAGATCGCCTGGTGCACCGGCCGTGCGGCCGGGCAGGCGGCGGTGGAGGGGCTCCAATGAGGGAGCCGAAAAAATAGGAGGCAGAGACATGGGACATAAAAGCGTAGCCATCGACGGCCCTTCCGGGGCGGGGAAGAGCACCCTGGCCCGACAGGCGGCCAAGGTCCTTGGCTTTCTTTACGTAGACACCGGCGCCATTTACCGGACCCTGGCGCTGCTGGCTCTGGAGCGGGGCGTGGACCCGGCGGACCCGGCGGCGGTGCAGGCGCTGCTGCCCCAGGCGGACATCCGTCTGGCCTATGACAGCAGCGACGGTCTTCAGCATATGTACCTGTGCGGCCGGGACGTCACCGAGGACATCCGCCGCCCCGAGGTCTCACGGGCGGCGTCGTCGGTGTCAGCCATCCAGGCGGTGCGGGACTTCCTCATGGACACCCAGCGGGAGTTGGCCCGGCAGCACGACGTGGTCATGGACGGCCGGGACATCGGCACGGTGGTGCTGCCCCAGGCTGACGCCAAGATCTTTCTCACCGCCTCCCCGGAGGCCAGAGCCCGGCGCCGCTGTGACGAGCTGGCCCAGCGTGGGACGCCTCAGGACCTGGAGACCGTGCTGGCGGAGATCGTGGAGCGGGACCGGCGTGACACCACCCGGGCGGCGGCTCCCCTCCGTCAGGCGGAGGATGCCGTATTGGTGGATACCACCGAGCTGGATCTGGCGGAGAGCCTTCAGGCACTGCTGGACGCCGTCAGAGGGGAGCTTGATGCATGAGGACCTTTTATAATGTGATCTATATGATCGTCTTTCCCTTTTTCAATCTGGTCCATCCGGGCCGCGCCATCGGCCGGGAGAACATCCCGGAGGGCGGCGTGCTGGTGTGCGGCAACCACACCGCCATGTCCGACCCCCTGTTTCTGGCCTTTGCCTTCCGGCACAGGAACCAGCTCCGGCCCATGGCCAAGGCGGAGCTGCTGCGGGTTCCCTTCATCGGCTGGATTCTCCGCCACGTGGGCGTGTTCGGCGTGGAGCGGGGCAAGTCCGACGTAGGTGCCATCAAGCAGGCCATGAAGTATTTAAAGGAAGGGGAGAAGGTGCTCCTCTATCCCGAAGGTCACCGCATCCACGAGAGCAAGGGCGAGCAGGGGGAGGCCAAAAACGGCGCGGCCATGCTGGCCGTCCGGTGCGGCGTACCCATCCTCCCCGTATATGTGCCGGAGCGCAAGCCCTGGTTCCGAAAGACCACCGTGGTCATCGGGGAGCCCTATATGCCCCAGGTGTCCAGCCGGAAGGGGACGGCGGAGGAGTACGACGCCATCACCGCCGACCTTATGGAGCGCATCCGCAAGCTGGGGGAACAGGTCGTATGAAGATCGAACTGGCCAAGTCCGCCGGCTTCTGCTACGGCGTAAAGCGGGCGGTGGAGATGGCGGAGGAGACCGCCATGGCAGGCGGCGCCGTGCTGCTGGGGCCGGTGATCCACAACGACCATGTGGTGGCCCGTCTGGAACGGGAGGGAGCTGTCCTGGTCCACACGGTGGAGGAGGTCCCGCCTGGCGCGCCGGTGATCCTCCGCTCCCACGGGGAGGCAAAGCGGGTCCACGAGGCCCTGGAACAGAAGGGATGCCGGATCGTGGATACCGCCTGTCCCAATGTCCAGCGCATCCACAGGCTGGTGGCGGAGGCCGAGGCGAGAGGAAGGCAGCCGGTCATCATCGGTACCCCTGACCACCCCGAGATCGTGGCCATTGCCGGCTGGTGCCGCCATCCGGTGGTGCTGCCCGACGGAGAGGCCCTGGCCGCCTGGCTGGCCGAGCGCCCGGAACGGCGGGAAATGCCCCTTTCTCTGGTCTCTCAGACCACATCGACCCGTAAAATTTGGGATCATGCCATAGAAACAGCAAAAAAAGAGTGTACAAACGCTGAAATTTTTGATACAATATGTAATGCTACGTATATACGGCAGACGGAAGCCCAGGAATTGGCAGCCCGTTGCGACGTGATGATTGTCATCGGAGATCGCAAAAGCTCCAATACAAAGCGGCTTTCAGAGCTGTGTCGCGCCCTTTGCCCCCGGGTGGTCGCCATCGAGGGGGCGGAGGAATTGGAACCGGCCTCCTTCGCGGGGGCGGCTTCGATCGGCATCACCGCGGGGGCATCGACGCCCGGGTGGATTATAAAGGAGGTCTATGACAAAATGAGCGACGAAATCATGGAGATCGAGGAATCCTTCGCTGATCTGCTGGAGAAATCGATCAAGACTTTAAATACAGGAGAGAAGGTCACCGGTGTCGTTACTGAGATCACGCCCACTGAGATCTACGTGGATCTGGGCACCAAGCACGCTGGCTACATTCCTGTATCCGAGCTGACCGACGATCCCACCGTGAAGGTGGAGGACATCGTCAAGGTGGGCGACGAGATCGAGACCTATGTCATGCGCGTCAACGACGCCGAGGGCGTGGTCACCCTGTCCAAGAAGCGTCTGGACACCGTGAAGAGCTGGGATGACGTGGAGGCCGCCCGCGAGGCCGGCACCGTGGTGGAAGGCGTCATCACCGAGGAGAACAAGGGCGGCGTCGTGGCCTCTGTCAAGGGCGTGCGCGTGTTCATCCCCGCTTCCCAGACCGGTCTGCCCCGGGACGCTTCCATGAGCGCCCTGCTCAAGCAGAAGGTCCGCATGAAGATCACCGAGGTCAACCGTGCCCGCCGCCGCGTGGTGGGCTCCATCCGCGCCGTGGAGCAGGCTGAGCGCGCCGAGAAGGCCGCCAAGGTCTGGGCCGAGATCGAGAACGGCAAGCACTACAACGGCGTTGTGAAGTCCCTGACCTCTTACGGCGCCTTCGTGGACATCGGCGGCGTGGACGGCATGGTCCACATCTCCGAGCTCTCCTGGAGCCGCATCAAGCACCCCTCCGAGGTGGTCAGCGTGGGCGACCCCGTGGACGTGTATGTCATCTCCTTCGACCCCGAGAAGAAGAAGATCTCCCTGGGCATGAAGGACCGGAGCCAGGACCCCTGGA
>CAUBHZ010000017.1 GCA_958435885.1 uncultured Intestinimonas sp.
CCGTGCGGCATGAACTGAGATAGAGAGGGACCCCGATACGGGGCGGGAAGCAAGGAAAGGCAGTCTCTGAAGGGGGATGGACAACTTTTTCAGGCTCTGTCCAGACCCATGGGAGCATTTTGGAAGATCCGGAGGTCCATCAGCGGGACCACACCGTCTTTGTATTCAATGATCGGCACGAACTCCATCTGGTCCAAAATATCCCGCTGGAGGTCGATGCCGGGGGCAATTTCTGTGAGGTGAAGGCCGTCGGGTTCCAGGTGGAAGACGCAGCGCTCGGTGATGTAGGTCACCTGCTGGCCGTTCTGCACCGCCATATCGCCGCTGAAGGTCACCTGCTCCACCTGACGGAGGAACTTTTTGCTCCGTCCCTCCCGGTCGATATGGACAGCGCCGTCCTGGATGCTGACCTTCAGTCCGCCGGCGGTGAAGGTCCCGCAGAAGAAGACCTTCCTGGTGTTCTGGGTGATATCGATAAAGCCGCCGCAGCCGGCGATCTTGGGACCGAAGCGGCTGACGTTGATGTTGCCGTGCTGGTCGCACTGGGCCAGTCCCAGATAGGCCTGGTCCAGTCCGCCGCCGTCATAGAAGTCGAACTGATAGCCCTGGTCCAGGATGGCGTCGGCATTGGCGGAGGAGCCGAATTGGGGTCCGCCCTGAGGGATGCCGCCCACAGGGCCGCTCTCCACCGTCAGGGTCATCCGGTCGCCGATCCCCTCCTCCGCGGCCACGGAGGCCACGTATTCCGGCGCCCCTACGCCCAGGTTTACCGTGATGTCCGGCCGCAGCTCCAGGGCGCCCCGGCGGCCGATGATCTTCTTGGCGCTCAGGGGCAGCCGCGCCGCTTCCGCATCCGGTGCCCGGCGCGCTCCGGCGAGGACGGGGTCGTACCGGCAGCCGATGGACTGCTCGTGGTCCTCCGGCCCGGCCACCACCACATAGTCCACATAGATGCCGGGGATCTTGACCAGTCTGGGGTCCAGGCTGCCCGCCCGGACCACCTCCTCCACCTGGACCACCACCACGCCGCCGCTGTTCTTCACGGCCTGGGCCACCGAGGTGGCCTCCAGGGAGGCGATTTCCTTCTCCAGGGTCACGTTGCCGCGCTCGTCGGCACAGGTCCCCCGCAGGAAGGCCACGCGGATGGGGAAAGCGGGATAAAAGAGGTACTCCTTCCCCTTGATGGTGATGCGCTCCACCAGGTCCTCCGTGGTGATGCTGTTGACCTTGCCGCCGCCGTTTTGGGGATCGATGAAGGTCCCGAGCCCCACCGGCGTGATGGTGCCCGGCTTGTGGGCGGCGATGTCCCGGAAGAGATGGCACAGGGCGCCCTGGGAGAGGTTGTAGCCCTCGATCTCATTCCGCATGGCCATCTCCCCAAGGGCGGGCACCGTGGCCCAGTGGCCGGCGATGAAGCGCTTGAGCAGGCCCTTGTGGGCGTAGTGCTCTCCGCCGCTGCCGTCCTTATTGCCCTGGGAGCTGGCGTAGATGTAGGTGAGGTCTCTGGGGTGGCCCGTCTCCAGGAAGCGCCGCTCCACCGCCTTGTTCAGTGCCTCCGGGATGCAGCTGGCCACAAAGCCGCCGGTGGTGAAGGTATCCCCATCCTTGAGAAGGCCAGCCGCCTCCTCCGGGGAGATGATCTTGACCTTGCCCATGCTCCTGCCCCCTTACAGGGTCTCCACCAGGCTCTGGAGCCGGGTGTGGATCTGTTCAAAGGATGTGGACTCCTGGTCCACCTCGATCATGAGGCTGCGGACCCCCTGGGCCTCGAACTGCTTGTAGTAGATGGGGTAGTCCCACTCCTCGGGATCGCAGAACTTCATCATGGCCACCACCACGGCGTCGGCTCCGGTCTTGCGGACCATGTCCAGGAGCATGGGGCCGCGCTGCTTTTGGGTGTCGGTGGCCACGGAACAGCCGTACATCTTCTGCCACACCCTGGCCAGCCGGTAGAGGGGAGCCTCGTCGCCGTCGGGCACGTCCACCCGGATCTGGCGGGACTCCTGGGCCAGGTCGTCGGCCACGATGGCCAGGCCTAGCTGGTCAAAGAGCTCCAGCAGGCCGTTGGGCTCCAGCAGGATGCCGGTAACCACCACCTTTTTCCCGGTCCAGGGCTGGGGCGCCTCCGCCCGCACGGCCTCCATCAGCGCCCGCACCAGGGCGGTGTGGCGGGACTTCTCCATGAAGAGCCGGGCCTTGAAGACGGCGTGGCGGTCCACGGCGGAGATGATTTGGGGATACTGGGCGACCAGAGCGGAGAACTCCCGCATGGCGGCCCGGTTCTCATTGTAGATCTGGATGGAGTGCTCCAGGGCGGCGTTGGTGATCTTCACCCCGGTGATGCCCTCCAGCTTCTCCTTCAAAATGGCGTACTCCCGCTCCAGGAAGCGGTTGGCCGCCTCCAGGCCCCGGTTCTGGGGGTGGGTGAAGACCAGCACGGGGGAGGTGCCCTTCCACTTCTGGGACATGCACTTGAGGGTGTCGCAGGGGACGGAGAAGACCACGGCGGCCAGATCGTCGTAGACCCCCTCGCACTCCAGCTCCATGACCTGCTGCATGACGGAGCAGGCGAAGGGAGGCAGATAGGTGCGGGCCTTGGTCACGGGGCGGCTGCCGCCCCAGAGGCCCACAGGGAGGAAGCCGGTGGCGTGGACCAGCTCCTCGGGAGCGTAGATGGGCATCATGCCGATGGCGCCCTTGCCCGTCTCGGCCAGGTGGTCGGCCATGGCCTTTCTGGGATCGCCGGCAATGGCTCGGAACTGCTCCAGCAGCGCTTTGATGTTCTCTTCCATGACTACCGCTCCTTCCTCATGCCTGGCCGCCGTCGGCGGCCTGCTCCATCATCTCGCCCAGGGCCTGGACCCGGGTGTCGTACTGGGCGGGAGCAAAGTTCCGGGGGTCTGTCTGATCGCCGTCGAAGCTCACGTAGGGCAGACCGTTCTGCTCCTGGATGCGCTCGGCGGTCTCCACGTTCAGAAAGCTCATGAGTTTGCAGCTGCGGTTGAGGTGGTAGAGGACGCCGTCGCACTGCCCTTCCTCCATGATCCGCCGCAGGACGGCCACCTTGTTGTCCAGGCAGGTGTTGATATAGGTGCGGGTATAGGCCTCGGCCATGGAGTGGAGGGACTCGTCCTCGGCGTCATAGGTCAGATCCCACATGTTGGGATAGGCCGAGCCGGTCATGATGGTGCCCTGGTTCTTCAGGCTCTTGAAGGTGTGCCCCAGGTAGGGCCACACGGCGATACCCTCCCAGGTGACCCGGTTCTGCTCGGCGCCCTTGAAGGCCGACTCGCCCTTCTTGTACTTCTCCTCCAGCTCGTCGGCGAACTTCTTGAAGGTGATCTCGGCATAGTCGCGGCTGCGGGCGCACACCACCAGGGCCATGTAGTTGAAGAGGTCGAAGCCGTTGAGGGGAGAGGGCTTATAGCGGCTCATGGCGGCGATGCGGTTCCACTGCTCGATGGAGCGCTGGGTCTGACGGCGGACCTGGTGGAACTTCTCATAGTCGAAGGGCCGGCCGCAGATGACCTCCAGCTGGGAGATGGCGTTGCGGAACTCGTCGGCAATGTATTCCTTGGCGTGCTCGGACACCGGCATGGTGTGGTTGAAGGGCACATCGATGACGATACAGGGGATGTTCAGCTCGGCGGCCAGGTTCTCATACCACTTGAGGAGGGTGTTGCAGATGTTGTTGCAGGTGATGACCAGGTCGGGAAGAGGGACCCGGGCAGCGGGGGAATTGGCCAGGGCCTCGGGGGTCTTGCCCGTCATGGCCTCCTCCTTCAGCAGCTCCATATAGCCCATGTTCACCCGGCCGTAGGAGCAGCAGTCCACGGAGTAGCCCATGCGGTCGGCCACCTCCAGCATGTCCATGGCGCCCTTCCGGGCGCCGATGCCGGCGGCGTGGGTCTCGGGATAGACCATGGCGATGTCCATGGCCACGCACATCTCCGGCGGCGCCACGGAGGCCGACCAGCACACCAGCTTGCCGTCGGCCTTGGCCTGGCGGGCCTCCTCATCCAGCTTGGCCTGGTAGTGGGCCAGAAGCTCCTTGGCGGTCATCTCTTGGATGGATTTCTCACTCATGCGGAGCGCTCCTTTCGCTTCATTTCCTCATAGGCCAGCAGCGCGGCGCCCAGAGCGCCGGTGAGCTGCGGGTTTTGGGCCACCACCAGGGGCACGCCCAGTTCCTTCTCAATGGCGTCGGCCACGCCGCCGTTCTTGGCGGCGCCGCCGCACAGGACCACCTCCCGCCGGACCCCCACCCGCTGGGCCAAAGCGCAGGCCTTGGCCGCCACGCTGAAGTGGACGCCGGCGATGATGTCCTCCTTGGCCGTCCCCCGGGAGAGGAGGGAGATGACCTCGGATTCGGCAAAGACCGTGCAGGTGCTGCTCACCTGGGCCGGATTTTTGGACCGGAAGTGGTACTCCCCCATCTCCTCCAGGGGCACCTCCAGCACCCGGGCCATGACCTCCAGAAACCGGCCGGTACCGGCGGCGCACTTGTCGTTCATGTAAAACTGGCGGATGCCGCCCCGGTCGTCCAGGGCGATGGCCTTCACATCCTGTCCGCCGATGTCGATGATGGTGCGGGCGGCGGGCTCCTCAAAGAAGACCCCCTTGGCGTGACAGGTGATCTCGCTCATCTGCTTGTCGGCCATCGGCAGGGCGGTGCGGCCGTAGCCGGTGGCCAGGATGAAGGCCATATCCTTCAGGTCGAGTCCGCTTTTGGCGGTGATCTCCTCCAGCACCCGTCCGGGACCGCTGCTGCCGGTGCCCGCCTGGACGGCCAGCCCCGCCACCACCTCCCTGCCATCCCGGAGGATGACCGCCTTGGAGGAGGCGGAGCCCACGTCGATGCCCATCGTGTACATGCCGTTTCCTCCCTCAGTGCCGGTCGCCCCGGTCGATGGGGCCTACGGTCTGGACCAGTTCGAAGAGGACGCCCTCCGAATAGCGGGGACGGAGGAAATTGACGATGATGTCGGAGGTACCCTCCACCGCCTCTTTCTCCAACATCTCCAGTCCCTGGGCCTCCAGCTCCCGGCTGGCGGCCTCCACATCCTCCACCTCGAAGGCGATGTGGGCGATGCCGCCCTTGCCGCCGTTGAAGCGGGTGAGCACCCCCTCGTGGGGGATGATGAACTCAATGGGACTCTCGTTGGGGCCGTATTTGGTAAAGATCAGGTCGGCGTGATAGCTCTTCACATAGCCTCGGTAATCCACTTCCAGACCGAAGAGCTCGATCAGGTGTTCCGCCTGTTCCACAGTGGGGAGGACCACTCCCACGTGGTGCATCCGCAGGGGCTTCATGTTGGTCACCCTTTCCTTTGAAGTGCCCCCAGTGTAGCACGGCGTCCGGCGTGAAGCCATGAAATGCAATGGACTTTTCTGGAAATGAGTTGCATCAAACTTGAATCTGCCGTGCAATTTGAATCAAGTTGACGGCAGGTTTGAAAAGTACGCCCCTCTATGGTATACTGACCCCAATAGTGACCATGGGGAGGGACACGATATGACGGAGTATGGCGCGCTGCTCCGGCGCCTGCTGGACTTCACCGGCAGCAAGCTCTACGCCGTGGCCGACGAGGTGGGCTACGACGTCTCCTACATCAGCAAATGGTGCAACAAGGACCTGCTGCCGGCGCCCAAGACCGCCCACGCGGTGGATGTGGCGCTGGGCCGCTTTTTTGGTCAGGCCATCCGTCGGGACCGCGCGGAGGCGGCCTTTGACGCCGCCTTCCCCGGAGCCGGTGCGGAGGAGGAACTGGAGCCTCGGATCACCGCCCTTCTGACGGAGGCATACGATGCCTCCGTCCACCACCGGACCGCCGCCGCTCCGGCTTCAGCGGCGGAGGCGGAGCTCTTCGTCCGGCACCACGAGATCTTGGGGCGTCTGCGGGCCATCCCCACCCCAGGTAAGGGGGAGACGGTGGTCTGCACCGTCGATCTGCTCACCCTGCTCAAAAGCCGGGATTTTCCCGCCCTGGAGCACCTCTTCCACGGCAGCGGCGTCCATATCCACGCCGCGCTGGACCTGACGGCCTTCCAGAGGGGCGGTCAGGAGGAGATGGAGCGGCTCTACGGCTTCCTCAGCCGGAACAGGGCGAGCTTCATTACCCTGTACGACGGCGCGGGGCTGGAGCGGGAGGGGCTCCTGGCGGCAGGTGAGCACTGCGGCATGCTCATGAGCATGGACGGCCGCGGAGAACTGGACGCCCTCGTCATGGCCCAGGGCGCGGCGGGAACCCATCTGCGGGAAACTGCCATGACCCGCCTTTCCGAGCGGCCCGTTCTGCTGAGCCCCGCCCAGCCGGAGGACATGCGCCGGGGCGGATACCGCACCGACTTCTACAGCCGGGATCAATTTCAGTTCTTTTCCCCCTACGGCTTTGAATTTCTGCTGCCCCCCTCCGTCTGCGAACCCATCCTTCAGGCCGGCGGACCGGCCGCCGGCCCCGTATGGGACCTCAGGCGGCTGTTCATCACCTGGGAGGAGGTCTTCCAGAAAAGCCACATCGACTTTTACCTGCTCAAATCCTCCCTCCTGCGCTATCTGGACTCCGGCGGCCTCCTCTTCGCCGACATCCCATACCACATGTCCTACGCCCAGCGCCTGGAGCACCTGGAAAACATCAAGGAGCGGGTCCTGGCCAACCACGACATCCGATTCTTTGTCCTGGATGACGACGCCCTCCCCGTGGGACCGCAGCCCGGCCTCGCGGTCTACCTCAGCCCCAAAAAGCTCTTCCTCAAAAACCCCGCCGCCTATTTGACAGGCGAGGGTCCCATGTTCTACACCGTCCAGAGCGAGGTGCTCATCCAGGCGGCGCGGCGGTACCTGGAGCATCTCCAATCCCTGAACGCCTGCCAGTGCTTCGATCACCGGGATGTGCCCGAACTGGAACGCAGGTACGGCGGTATGATCTACCGTATGCTCACCCTGGGGCAGGGCGGCGAGCCGGAGGCCCGCTCACCCTCCGGCGGTCCTGCGCCGATATGACCACGGTCCTACAACGGTGTTTTCTTCTCCTCTTTTTTGTGGTATGATACGAAAAGAATCTCATCTGCACAGGAGGACAGACATGAAAAAGCGCACCATCGCGCTGCTCCTGCTGACCGCCCTGCTGGGCGTGCTGCTGACGAGCTGCAGCGAAGACAAACGCAACCACTACTCCCCCGGCTACTGGCGGGACAGCATCTTCTACGACGCCTTTGTGGACCTCCGCTTTACCCTGCCCCAGGGCTGGGAGGCCACCAGCCAGGAGGACCTGGACGCCATGAGCGCCGAGGCCGACAAGGCCCTGGACATCCAGCGGGGCGGCACCGGCGAGAACCCGAACTCCGTCTATCACTACGAGCTCTCCGCCAAGGACACCGAGACCGGAAACGGCATCCTCATCCTGGTGCAGAGCTACAGCGGCAACGCCAACGACTACATCGACGGCCTGGAGGCCGGCGCTGAGATGGAGGGGGCCACCTACTCCGTGGGCACCACCGCCACCGTGCAGCTGCCCGGCCACGCCTACCTCATGGTCCCCCTGACCATGGAGGGCCAGGACACCCCCTATCAGCGCCAGTACCTGCGCAAACAGGGGGACTACCTCATCAACATCATGCTCTTTTCCACCACGGAGGACGACGCCGCCTTCTCCGCCCTGGAGGCCACCTTCTCCGAAATGGATGACGCATAATAAGCCTTGTTCCCGCTCAGATTCGAAAGGCTCCGCCGGCTACGGCGGAGCCTTTCGCTCATTTGTCCCTCTTGCCTCACGGGGGCGGAGGTGGTATCATGTTGCCTGCTGAAACCGAAGGGAGGGACCCGTATGGAACAACAAACCGGTGAGAGCGAGCTGCTCCTCACCTGCCGCAGGACGCCGGAGGGCGTCACCCTCCTGCGCTGCGCCGCCGACACCCCCCATGTGGTGCTGCCCGACCGGGTGCTGGGCGCTCCGGTGACCGCCCTGGGACCCTACGCCCTCTCCCAGCGGGAGCCCGACCTCTCCGGCTATACCGACGCCTTCCAGGTCCGGGTCGCCTGCGGCGGGCCGGAGCCCCGGCACGACGCCTCCGCCATCCGCTCGGTGGTCCTCCCCGCCATACTCAGGACCGTGGGGGATTACACCTTCTACAACTGCCGGAACCTGTCCCATCTCACCCTCACCGGGTCCGTGGAGCGGCTGGGCAGCGACTCCTTCATGAACTGCCCCCTTCAGAGCATCACTCTGGCCCTGGGAGAGGACGGCCGGAGCTGCCTGCGCCCCCTGCTGGCCGACTGCGTGGCCGACCTGGAGGTGGTCCTCCGCTTTCCCCACGGGGAGGAGGCCCGGCTCTTCTTCCCCGCCTGGCACGAGGAGCTGGAGCTGCTGGCCGCCCCCCATATCTTCCAGACCCGCATCCAGGGGGGCGGCTACGCCTGCCGCCAGTGCGTGCAGAACGGCGTGGTGGACTTCGGCGCCTACGATAGCTGCCTGGACCGGCTCCTGGCCGAGCACGACTTCCCCTCCGTCTGCCGGATGGCCCTGGACCGGCTCCGCTGGCCCCTCCGGCTCTCCGCCGGGGCGGAGGCGGCCTACCGCTCCGCCCTTTCCGACCACGGGGAGGAGACCGTCGCCCTCCTGCTGGACCACAGGGACACAGAGGGGCTCTCCTTCCTCCTGGCCCAGAAGCTCCTCTCCCCCGCCCAGCGCGCCGCCGCCTGTGACGCCGCCCGGCAGCGGGGGAACACTGAGGCTCTGGCCCTCCTGCTGGAGGACCTGCGCCCCGCCCCGGGGCAGGGCCTGGACAAGTCCTTTGATCTGTGAGGTGGACCATGGCAGAACGCAGTGAATGGCAGGCCTTGGGCCAAAAGATCCTCTTTGCCGCCCGGAATGAGCTCTACCTCAACCTGCCCTTTCTGGACGCCGCCCTGGGCGCCCTCCGGCCGGAGACCGGCTTTGACACCCCCACCCTGGCCACCGATGGCCGGGCCCTCTACTACTGCGGCACCTGGCTCTCCGCCCGGTATGAGCGGAGCCGCTCCCTGGTGTGCCGGGCCTACCTCCACACCGTCCTCCACTGTCTCCTCCGCCACCTTCCCAAGCGTAAGGGACGGGACGGGGCGCTGTGGGACCTGAGCTGCGACATCGCGGTGGAGTCCGTCCTGGACGGACTGGACTACCCCTGCCTCACCGCCCCGGTGGCGGTGAGCCGGCGGCAGGCCCTCTATGCCCGGCTGGGGGGCGGGGACAAGGCCCTCACCGCCGAGGCCATCTACCGTTTCTTCCGCCGGGAGCGCCCCTCCCCCTACGAGCGGGCCACCCTGGCCCGGGAATTTCTCCAGGACGACCACAGTCTCTGGGACCAGAAGGAGTCCCAGGAGAACGAGGAGCAGTGGCAGCGGGCTGCCCAGCGGGTGCAGACCGGCATGGAAACGGTGTTCAGCCAGAACGCCACCGGCGGTCAGGCGGTGCTGGAGCAGCTTCGCGTGGAGGCCCGGGAGAAGCACAACTACCGGGCCTTTCTGCAGCGCTTTGCCGTGCTGGGGGAGGAGCTGGGGGTGGACGCCGACGCCTTCGACTACGGCTACTACGCCTACGGCCTGCGCCGCTACGGCAACATGCCCCTCATCGAGCCGTTGGAGACCCGGGAGACCCGCCGGGTCCGGGACCTGGTCATCGCCATCGACACCTCCATGTCCACCTCCGGGGAACTGGTGCGGGAATTCCTCTCCTACACCTACACCATTTTGAAGGAGTCGGAGAGCTTTTTCCGCACCTTCCGCCTGCGGCTCCTCCAGTGCGACGACCAGCTCCGCTCCGACCAGCTCATCACCAATGAAGAAGAATTGAAGGCCGCCATGGAGCATTTCCAGCTCACCGGCCAGAGCGCCACCGACTTCCGGCCCGTCTTTGAGCACGTGGACGGCCTGCTCCAAAAGGGCGAACTCCGGGACCTGCGGGGGCTCCTCTACTTCACCGACGGCCTGGGGATCTACCCCGCCCGGCGGCCCGCCTATGACGCCGCCTTCGTCATGCTCTCCCAGCAGGGCTTCCCGGAGCGGGTACCCCCCTGGGGCATCCGGGTACTGTTGGACGAGGACGAGCTCATCCAGGCCAACGCCCACCCTGACACCCTTTCCGAGGAGGAAGATCCATGAACATCAAACGCGCCAAAGAGGAGATCCAAAACACCGTCCGGGCCTACCTGTCCAAAGACGAGCTGGGGGCCTGGCGTATCCCGCCGGTGCGGCAGCGGCCTCTCCTCCTCATGGGCCCGCCGGGCATCGGCAAGACCCAGATCATGGAGCAGATCGCCGCCGAGCTGGGTATCGGCCTGGTGAGCTACACCATCACCCACCACACCCGCCAGTCCGCCCTGGGCCTTCCCTTCATCAAGGAGGAGACCTTCGGCGGTCA
Organism: uncultured Intestinimonas sp.; assembly: GCA_958435885.1. The sequence continues at coordinate 10,398 of CAUBHZ010000017.1, forward strand.
GGTCCACTCGGTCACCGAGTATACCATGAGCGAGATCCTGGCCTCGGTCTACCGGACCATGGAGGAGACCGGCGTCCGGGAGGGCATCCTCTTCCTGGACGAGATCAACTGCATCTCCGAGACCCTGGCCCCCATGATGCTCCAGTTCCTTCAGTGCAAGACCTTTGGCAATCAGCGCCTGCCCGAGGGCTGGGTCATCGCCGCCGCCGGCAACCCGCCAGAGTACAACAAGTCGGTGCGGGAGTTCGACGTGGTCACCCTGGACCGGGTGAAGCGCATGGACATCACCGCCGACTACGGCGTGTGGAAGGAATACGCCCAGGCCCGGGGCATCCACGGGGCCATTCTCTCCTATCTGGATCTGCGCAAGGAGAATTTCTACGCCGTGGAGCGCACCGCCGACGGCCTCCAGTTCGTCACCGCCCGTGGCTGGGAGGACCTCTCCGAGCTTCTCCTCTCCTACGAGGCCCTGGGCATCCCCGCCGACCGGGAGGTGGTGGGGGAATACCTCCAGCTCCCCCGCATCGCCCGGGACTTTGCCGAGTACCTGGCCCTCTACGACCAGTATCGGAAGGTCTACCATGTGGACGAGATCCTCTCCGGACAGTGGTCCCCCCTGATGGTCCGGGAACTCTCCGCCGCCCCCTTCGACCAGCGGCTGAGCATTCTGGGGCTGCTCCTCTCCCGGCTCCGGGAGGAGTGCCGGAAGGTGTGGGAGCTGGACGCCCTGGCCGACGCCCTCCACGCCGATCTGGCCGCCCTGAAAGGGCAGCTACCCACCATCCAACCCGACACCTTCCTGACGGAGAAGGCCGACGTTCTCCGGCAGGACCTGTCCCGCCGCCGTGCTGCCGGCTCCGGCGACCGCCAGGGGGAGCGGCTGGTCCTGGCCCATCTGGCCCGGCTGGAAGAGCTGCTCCACCACCTGGAGAAGGCCGCCCCCGCCGACAGCGCCGCCGCCTTTGACCTTCTGAAGGCCGACTTCCAGTCCGACGTGGCCCTCCGGGCCAATGCTGCAGCCCAGGTGGGGGACCATCTGAAGCAGTCCTTCGCCTTCCTGGAGGCCGCTCTGGGGGAGGGCCAGGAGCTGGTCATCTTCGCCACCGAGCTCACCGCCGGTACCCACACCTCCTGGTTCATCCAGAACTTCGGCTGCGAGGCCTACTACCGCCACAACAAGTCCCTTCTCTTCAACGACACCCAGCAGGCCCTCCTCTCTGAGATCGCCCAGGTCCGCCAGGGGGAGAAAACGACCCCAGAACAGTAAAAAACGGTCCCGCCTTGAGGAAGGTGGGACCGTTTTTCACTGATTTCAGACCTGTTCCAGGAACCGCAGGAAGGCGGCCTTGCCCTCAGCGGTGCGCTTGTAGACACCGGCGTGCTCCAGCACCTGGGCGAAGACCAGGCCGGTCTCCTTCTCCACGATGTCCAGGGCGTTGTCCGCCGTGATGGTGTACTTGCCCTTGAAGCCATCGGCCCAGTCGGCGTGCTTGGCGGTGCACTCATCGGCACGGAGGTCGGCACCCTTCACCAGGGCGTCGGCCACTGCGGCCAGCTCCTCTTTCAGCCGGGCGGGCAGCACGGCCAGGCCCATGACCTCGATGAGGCCGATGTTCTCCTTCTTGATGTGGTGGAGCTCGGCGTGGGGGTGGTAGACGCCCAGGGGGTGCTCCTCTGTCGTGATGTTGTTGCGGAGCACGAGGTCCAGCTCGTAGTCGCTGCCCCGGCGGCGGGCGATGGGGGTGATGGTGTTGTGGGGTTCTCCGTCGGTCTCCGCGAAAATGAAGGCGGCCTCGTCGGTATAGCCCCGCCAGGAGTGCAGGATCTTGTCGGCCAGGTCGATGAGGCGCTCCGGGTCGGCAGCGGTGAGGCGGACCACCGACATAGGCCACTTCACGATACCGGCCTTCACATCCTCGTAGCCGGGGAAGGTGAAGGGGGTCTCTACCGGCGCCTTTTCCATGGCGAAGGTGTAGTGGCCGCCCTGGAAGTGGTCGTGGGCCAGGATGGAGCCGCCCACGATGGGCAGGTCGGCGTTGGAGCCCACGAAGTAGTGGGGGAACTGGCCCACGAAGTCCAGCAGCTTGGCGAAGCAGGCCCGGTCGATCTTCATGGGCACGTGCTCGCTGTTGAGGCAGATGCAGTGCTCATTATAGTAGACGTAGGGGGAGTACTGCAAAAACCAGGGAGAGCCGTTGATGGTGATGGGGACGATGCGGTGATTTTCCCGGGCGGGGTGGTTGACCCGGCCGGCGTAGCCCTCATTTTCGGCGCACAGCTGGCACCGGGGATAGGCTGAGGCGGGCAGGTTCCGGGCGGCGGCAATGGCCTTGGGGTCTTTCTCCGGCTTGGAGAGGTTGATGGTGATGTCCAGGTCGCCATACTCCGTGGGAGCGATCCACTTCACGTCCTTGGCGATGCGGTCCCGGCGGATATAGTTGGTGTCCTGGCTGAACTTGTAGTACCAGTCGGTGGCCTGCTCCGGGCTCTCGGCATAGAGGGCCCGGAACTTCTCGATGACCTGGGCGGGCCGGGGGGTGAGCACGCCCATCAGCTTGGTGTCGAAGAGGTCCCGGTAGACCACCGAGTCCTCTTTAAGCACGCCCCGGGCGTGAGCATCGTCCATGAGAGCGGTGAGCACGGCGGGCAGGTCCACGGGCCGCTCCGCCGGGGTCTCCGGCTCGGTATAGCTGTCCAGCCCCAGGGCCTCCAGCAGGGCGTTCACCGCCCACACCTGCTCACAGGGCTCGATGAGGCCGGTGTCCAGGGCGTAGGCCACCAGGGCCTGGATCTCTCTGTCCACCATGTGCTCAGCCCTCCCCGTAGCCGTGGGGGTGGGCCTGATGCCACTTCCAGGCGGTGGAGATGATGGTGCTCAGGTCATTGTACTTGGGCTGCCAGCCCAGCACCTTCACCGCCTTCTCAGAGGAGGCGATGAGTTGGGCGGGATCGCCGGCCCGGCGGGGAGAGACCTCCGCGGGGATGGGGTGGCCGGTAACGCTCCGGGCCACGTCGATGACCTCCTTCACCGAGAAGCCCACACCGTTGCCCAGGTTGAAGACGTTGTTCTCGCCGCCCTTGATCAGATAGTCCAGGGCCAGGATGTGGGCCTGGGCCAGATCGGTGACGTGGATGTAGTCCCGGATGCAGGTGCCGTCGGGGGTGGGGTAGTCGTCCCCGT
>CAUBHZ010000018.1 GCA_958435885.1 uncultured Intestinimonas sp.
GGGGGTCGGACTCGTCGCTCCCCCAGGGGAGCTTGTTGGGCCGGTGGCCGGTAAAGCAGCAGGTGGTCTCTCTTTTCACGCCCTGTCCTCTCCCCTTTCCGCCCGTCCCGGCATTCTTGTCTCTGCCATTGTAGTATATCCCGCCGGACAAGTCAACGCTTATCGAACATTTGTTTCTCAAAATTGGGGCTTGCATTTTTGCCGGGACTATGTATAATAGCAGGTAGAGAAAACAACTGAATTAAAAATGTCTTCAGGGCAGGGTGAAAATCCCGATCGGCGGTATAGTCCGCGACCCGCGCTTCCGCGCGGCTGACCCGGTGGAACTCCGGGACCGACAGTGACGCGCTCTCTTCAGAGCGCCAAGTCTGGATGGAAGAAGATGTGTTCAAACGCGCACCTCTCCCCATGTAACGTGTTTAACACCTGGAAGGCATTGGGTCTTTCGGGTGTTTTCTACTTTACATGGGGCGCGGCCGGGCTATGGCCGCGTCCGGAAGGAGCGCGTATTTTTATGTCCGATCCCACTCTGGTCAAGGCCCGTCCGGCTACCAATACCAAGACCATCACCACCCTGGCCATGCTCTCCGCCATCGCCTTCGTCGTCATGCTGGTGTCCAAACTGCTGCCCAGCGTCAACGGCTTTCTGGACTTCGACTTCAAGGACGTGGTCATCTGCATCGGCGGCTTCGTCTTCGGGCCTATGGCCGCCGCCTCCATGGCCATCGTGGTGGCCTTTGTGGAGATGATCACCGTCAGCCACACCGGCATCATCGGCTTCATCATGAACGCCCTGGCCACCTGCGCTTTCTGCTGCACCGCCACCTTCATCTACAAGAAGCGCCACACCATGACGGGCGCTGTGGTGGGTCTGGCTGCCGGCGTAGCCGCCCTCACCGCGATCATGCTGCTGTGGAACTACTTCCTCACCCCCATCTACCAGGGCATACCCCGTGGGGTCGTGGCCGACATGCTGGTGCCCATCATCCTCCCCTTCAACCTGGTCAAGGGCGGTATGAACATGGCCGCCACCCTCCTGCTCTACAAGCCCGTGGTCACCGCCCTGCGCCGGTCCGGCCTGGTGGCCCCCTCCACCAGCGAGCAGCCCTCCCGCCGCTCCAGCGCCGGGTTCCTCCTCTTCTCCCTGGTGCTGCTGGCCACCTTTGTCCTCCTGGCCCTGGTCCTCTGGGGCATCATCTGAATCCCACCCCTCCCCTATTACGTTTGACTCCCCCGGCTCACGCCGGGGGAGTTTTCTTTTGCCCTCTTGACGATATCGTGTCTCGATGTTATGATATCGATAGACGATATCGAAGTGCGATATTAGAAAGGAGGCCGCCCATGGGCAAAAAATCCCTGGAATCCCTCACCGAGACCATGTTCTACGTGCTCATGGCCTTCCGGAGACAGGCCCTGTGCGGCACGGAGGTGGCCGACTTCGTCTCCCGCAAGACCAAGGGCCGGGTAAACATGGGGCCGGGCACCCTCTACACCATCCTGGGCAAATTCCAGGAGGAGGGCTTTCTCACGGAGATCGCCGTGGAGGGTCGGAAGCGGACCTATCAGCTCACGGAAAGCGGTGAAAAGCGGTATCAGGAGGAGGTGGCCCGGCTGCGCGCCTGCGTGGCCGACGCCGAGAGTGAGGAGGAACGGCCATGAAAGAGCGGTATATCGTGCGCAGGCTGGTCCCGGTGGACTATCTCGACCTGGACGGCCTGGAGCTGTGGCTGGAGGACATGGCGGCCAAGGGGCTCCATTTCCAAAAATTCGGGATCTTTTTTGCCCAGTTCCGTTCCGGCGAGCCGGCCCGGGTCCGCTGGCACGCGGAGCCCACGGAAAAGGGCGGCAACACCATCCCGGTCCAGGCCGGCGAGTATGCGGAGCTGGGCTGGACTTACGTGGGCAAGATCGGCTATCTGGCCCTGTTCCGGACGGCTGATCCGGACGCCCCGGAGTTCCACACCGACCCGGTGGCCCAGAGCTACACCCTGGACCGGCTCACCAGGAGGCTGACCCGGTTTGTGTGGCTCCTGCTGGCCATGATGGCGGCTCTGGTGGCCTTCATGGTGTGGGCCCGCCTGGACAGCTCCTTCGGCCTGGTCCTGAGCCTGGTCCGGTTCGGCTCCCTCTATACCAACCTGGTCATCCTTGCGGATGTGGCCCTCATCCTCTACTTCTCCTGGGAGGTCTGGGGCCTGTGCCGCCTGCGGAACCGGCTCCGGGCGGGCATCCCCCACCAGCGGCCCCGGCGCTGGCGGCGCACCGGCCTGGTGCGGCAGGGCTACACCCTCCTGCTGTCCATCGCCGCCCTCATTCAGATCGGCTCCACTGCCGCCTATTTCGCCGGGGTGACCAAGTGGGACCTGGATCTCACCGACCTGGACCGCCCCGCCCCGGTGCTCTCCCTGGCGGAGCTGGAGGGGGACGGCTATGTTCCGGAGCCCTTCTGGTACCCCGGCTATGAGGGGCCTGACCGGGACAACTATGTCTCCTATGAGGGTCGGCCTCTGGCCAGGATCTATGAAGTGACACAGGCCGGCACCGTGGACGGGGAGCGGCGCCGCCTGGACATAGAGTGGTACGACCTGACCCTCCCCTTCCTGGCCGGTCCTCTGTTGGAGGATCTGATGGACTATGAGCTCTACGATCTCCGCTATGTGCCGGAAAGGTATGCTGTGGAGGAGCTGTCCGCCCCCGGCTTTGACCGGCTGGTGGTGGCGGAGGACGTGGACTACGGCGGCCAGCAGCTCTTTGCCCGGCTGGGAAGCCGGGTGGTCTATCTGGACTACACCGGCAGCCGGGACCTGACCGAGCACCTGGACCGGGTGGCCGCCCTCCTCCGGTGGGATGGGTAACGATCCCATCGAACAGGTGTTTGACTATTCAAACTTCCTGTGGTACACTTGGGGAAAGGGGGTGGAGACATGGACCGGACCATCCTGCACTGCGACCTCAACGGCTTTTACGCCTCGGTGGAGCTGCGGGACAAGCCGGAGCTTCGGGACAAACCGGTGGCGGTGTGCGGCGACCCGGAGAGCCGCCATGGCATCATCCTGGCCAAGAACGAGGCGGCCAAAAAATTCCAGGTGAAGACGGCGGAGACCATCTGGCAGGCCCGGCGGAAATGTCCCGACCTCATCCTCCTCCCCGCCCACCACGACCAGTACCGGCTGTGGTCCAAGCGGGTGAACGCCATCTATGAGCGGTACACCGACCTGGTGGAGCCCTTCGGCATCGACGAGAGCTGGCTGGACATCACCGGCTCCATGCACCTCTTCGGCGGGGACGGCAGGGCCATCGCCGACCAGATCCGGGGCACCGTAAAGGAGGAGACGGGGCTCACCATCAGCGTGGGGGTCTCCTTCAACAAGGTCTTTGCCAAACTGGGCAGCGACATGAAAAAGCCGGACGCCACCACCATCCTCTCCCGGGCCGACGTGCCGGAAAAGGTGTGGCCTCTGCCGGTGACCGACCTGCTCTTCGTGGGCCGGGCATCGGCCCGGGTGCTGCACCAGTACGGCGTCCACACCATTGGGGACCTGGCCGCCTTCGGCCGTGAGCGGCTGGAGCAGCTGCTGGGCAAGCAGGGCGGGCAGCTCTACGAATACGCCGCCGGCCTGGAGCACAGCCCGGTGACCCGGGCCGGGGAGACGCCACCCCCCAAGTCGGTGGGCAACGGCATCACCTTCCGCCGGAACCTGGTGGGCTGGAAGGACATCCACACCGGCGTGGCCCTCCTCTCCGACAGTGTGGCCGCCCGGCTGCGCAAGCACGCCATGAAGTGCACCACCGTTCAGGTCACCATCCGGGACCCCAATTTCAAGGACATCTGCCGCCAGGCCCGGCTGGAAGCCCCCTCCTGTACCGCCCAGGACATCGGCCGGGCGGCCCTGGGGCTCATCCGGACCTCCTGGAGTGGCAGCGCCCCCATCCGGGCCCTCACCATCACGGGGCAGAACCTGATCCCCGAGGGAGAGGCCGGAGAGCAGCTGGATCTCTTTGCCGCCGATGCCACCCCCCGCCGGGAGCGGCGGGAACAGCTGGAGCGAGCCATGGACGGCATCCGTACCAAGTACGGCAAGACCGCCATCCGCTCCGCCGTCACCATGGGGGAGGACATCGACCACCCCACCGGTCACGCCGGCAGCATCCCGCCCCCCGGCGGCTCCGGCCGGGACTGAACCCTTTACGCAAAAGCACGCCCTCCGCACCAAATGGGTGCGGAGGGCGTGCTTCATTCTCTTCTGGTTTTGTTACAGAGCTGCTATTCAGGAAATGGTATAGCTGCCCCGGACCATCACCGTGGCGTCGGCGGTGGCCTTGAGTCCCCGTCCGTCGGCGGTGATGAGATAGAGGTGGTTGGGCTGCACGGCGCCGCCGGCGGCCAGGGTGGAGCCGTCGGTGGAGTCCACCAGGCCGGGAGCCGAGGCCGCCACGCAGGTGGCGGAGCCGCTGCGCAGCAGCAGCTCACAGCCGGTGGAGCCCAGCAGCTGCTGCCCCGCCTTCACCGTCACCACGGAGAAGACGGAGGAGGAGGCGCTCCCGCCGGAGGAGCCCATGAGGGACTCCACCTCCTGGGCGTAGGTGTCGGCCACCCCGTCCAGCTTGTCCACCAGGGCCTGCTCCCGGCTGTCCAGCTTGGCGTCCACCTGCTTGAGGATGGCGGGGGTGTTGACGTCGGTGAGATAGCTCATGGTGACCAGAGGGTCGGTCTGGCTCCCCGCGGCGGCGCCCAGCAGCAGCGTGAGGACGCCCACGGAGAGGGCGGTGGTGAGAAGGGTCTTGCGGCGCGTTTTCATATGTAACCTCCATAGCAAAAAAGAGGGACCGGCCGGACCGGCGTCCGACCGGCTGTCCCTTATACCAGTTCTTCCGGATGCAGACCAAAGCTGACGGCAATGGCGGAGTCCACCCGGTGCATCAGCTTCTCATCCAGACAGCCCATCCGTTCCCGGAGCCGCCGTTTGTCGAGGGTCCGGATCTGCTCCAGCAGGATCACGGAATCCTTGGGCAGACCGCAGCTCATGGCGGCCAGCTCGATGTGGGTGGGGAGCTTGGCCTTCCCCGTCTGAGACGTGATGGCGGCCGCGATGACCGTGGGGCTGTGGCGGTTGCCGGTGTTGTTCTGAATGATCAGCACCGGGCGGACGCCCCCCTGCTCACTCCCCACCACAGGGCTCAGATCGGCGTAAAAAATATCGCCGCGTTTTACGCTGTTGTCCACGTATGCTCACACTCCGCTGGAAGATAGTGCGCAGTGTCACCAAGGCCGAGGCCTATGTAACACCGACACTATGATTCTCCCACGGGGCGGCGGGAATTATACGCCAGGTCTCTAAAATCGAAGCGCGGCGGGCCCTCCCGCCGCCTGCCCGGCGGAACCTCCCCCTTCAGCATATGCCCGGCGTGGCAGGGCTGTTCAGCCCTCCAGGTAGATGCGGGGCACCCGGGGCGCCACGTCGCAGAGGAGCTCGTACTGGATGGTGCCCACCAGATCGGCACCGTTCTCCACAGGCACCTCGTCGCCGTAGAGGGTCACCTCGTCGCCGGCCTCCGCCTCGGGCAGGTCGGTAACGTCGGCCATACACATGTCCATGCAGACCCGGCCCACAAGCGGCACCCGCTTCCCACGGAGGCCCACCTCCAGCCGGTCGGAAAACAGGCGGAAGAAGCCGTCGGCGTAGCCCACGGGCAGCACGGCCAGCCGGCTGTCCCGCTCCAGGACGTGGGTGCAGCCGTAGCTCACCGGCGTGCCGGCAGGCAGGCTGCGGACCGCCGACACCCGGGTCTTCAGGGTCATCACCGGCTCCAGGGGGCAGGTATACTCCATACCGGCGGCGGGATAGTGGCCGTAGAGGGCGATCCCGGGCCGGACCATGTCCAGATGGGTACAGGGATAGTTTAACACAGCGGCGCTGGCGGCGCAATGGCGAATCGGGAAGGTCACGCCCTCCCGCTCCAGGTGGCCCAGCAGGTCCAGGAAGCGGGTGAACTGCTCCATGGTGTAGGCCTCGTCCCCGTCGGCGTTGGCGAAGTGGGTGAAGATTCCCTCACACTCCAGACCGGGCAGGCCGTACACCCGGCGGATGTCCTCCTCCGCCCCGTGGCTCCACAAGAAGCCCAGCCGGGACATGCCGGTGTCCACCTTGATGTGGACCTTGGCCTTCCGGCCCGCCGCTACGGCGGCGGCGGAGAGGGCCTGGGCCAGCTCCAGATCCCCCACTGCCTGGGTGATGTCGTGCTCCAGCAGGACATCGGCATACTCCGCCGGCGTCACCCCCAGGATGAGGATGGGCAGCTTGATGCCGGCGTTCCGCAGCTCCAGAGCCTCGTCCAGGCAGGCCACGGCCAGGTAGTCCGCCCCCAGCTCCTCCAGCTTCTTGGCCACCGGCACGGCGCCGTGGCCGTAGGCGTTGGCCTTCACCACGCCCAGGAACTTGCAGCCCGGCGGCGTCAGCCCCCGGAGGGCGTGGTAGTTCCGCGCCAGCCGCCCTAAGTCGATCTCCGCCCAGGTCCTCTTCTGTGCATCGTCCATGATTCTTACGCCTCACTATCTATATTTGGGTCTCTACGTACCCTCACCCTCCGTCCTGACAAACGTGGTGAAGGTACATTCGATGACCCGCTGGCCGTCCACGGAGATCTCCCCCCGCAGCAGGTCATGGGTATCCTTGTCAAACCAGAGGGTGCATTCCGTCCCCTCCCCCGGTGCCCCTTCCGGGTCCCGGCAGAGGAGCCGCAGGCAGTCCCGCTCCTCCAGGGTCTCGAAGCCGCTCTCAGCGATAAAGCCCTCCGTGGCGGCCTTCATGAGAAAGATGCCCGCCCCCACGGGGGAGAGCCCGCTCTCATCCAGAGGGCCCGTCTCCAGGCTGACGCCGTCGTACTCCAGAAAGGTCTCTCCGGCGGAGATCCGGGCGGTGATCCCGGCCACCGTCTCCGGCGCGGTCACGGTGACGGTGGTGTCCCCCTCCCGCTGCCAGTCCAGATCCATGGTGTAGGCGTACACACGGCGTCCGTAGTCCGCCCCCACCTCCATCCGGGCCGTCACCCGCTCCAGAGCCAGATACTCCCCCCGGATGTCCAGGGTCAGCTGGTCTACCTCATCTGTGGCCTGCCCGCCGCATCCGGTGAGCGCAAGGCACAGGGTCATCATCAGTGCGCAAGCCGCTCTGCGCACAGCTCCGCCTCCTGTCCTGGTTTTCGGTGCTCAGCTGTTTTTCGTGATGCCCTTGAGCACCAGAGGGAGCCGGTCGATCATATCGCCGGGGGTCATGCCGTACTCCCCCAGCTCCCCGGCACACACATCGCCCGCCATGCCGTGGAGGCACACCGCCATGGGCACCGCCACCCGGGGCGGGAAGCCCTGGCCCAGCAGGGAGAGGATCATGCCGCTGAGCACATCGCCGCTGCCCCCCTTGGCCATGCCGGGGTTGCCGGTGGTGTTCACATAGGCCTCGCCGTCTGGGAAGGCGGTGATGGTACGGTGGCCCTTGAGCACCAGCACGCAGCCGTGCTCGGCGGCAAAGGTCCGGGCCGCCGCCAGACGGTCCCCGGTGGAAAGATCCCCGCCCAGCCGGGCAAACTCGCCGTCGTGGGGGGTGAGCACCGTACACTCCCCCTGACGGACGTCCAGTCCATCTATATGCCCGGCCAGGGCGTTTATGCCGTCGGCGTCCAGCACCACGGGCAGCCGGACCGTCTTCAGCAGATGCCGCACCACCGAGCCCACGCTGTTGCCCCGGCCCAGGCCGGGACCGATGAGACACACGCCGCAGGGCTCCAGCCGCCGCAGCACCTCCTCCGCCGCCTCCAGAGAGAGCATGCCGTCCTTGGAGGCGGGCAGCGGGTGGGGCATGGCCTCATCTAGCTTCTGAGCGGCAATGGGCCACACAGGCGCCGGCACCCCCAGGGACACCTGGCCAGACCCACACCGCACTGCCGCCCGGGCGGCCAGCACCGGAGCGCCGCTGTAGCCCACGCTTCCGGCAAGGATATATACTTTACCATAATTCCCCTTGTGGGAATCCCGTGCCCGGCGAGGCAGCCGGAGCTCCTGGGGAAACACGGCGTGGAGGCTGCTCTCCAGCCGCCGGACCAGGTCGGCGGGGATGCCGATGTCGGCCACGGTGAGCCGGCCGGAGAGGTTTCCCCCCTCCCCCAGCAGGTTGCCCACTTTAGGCAGGGTGAAGGTGACGGTCTCCGCCGCCTCCACCGCGCAGCCCAGCACCCGGCCGGTGTCGGCCTCCACTCCGCTGGCGATGTCCACCGACACCACCGGCACCGGGCAGGTATTCATCATCTGCACGGCGGTATAGGGGTCGCCCCGCAGCTCCGTGTTGAGGCCGATGCCGAAGAGGGCGTCCACCATCAGATCACAGCCCAGGCACCAGGCCGCGAAGGCAGGATCAGCTGTAAAGTCTTCCAGCTTTCCCCCCATTGCCTCCAAATGGGCCTCCATCTCCCGGCAGTCGGGGGTCATCTTGTCCCGGCGGCCCACCAGGAAACAGCGCACCTCCACTCCGGCCTCCAGCAGCTGCCGGGCGGCGGCCACGCCGTCGCCGCCGTTGTTGCCGGCGCCGCAGAAGACGGCTACCCGCCCCTTCTCCTTCCCTGCCAGCCGCGCCAGGCAGCGCTCCACCACCGCGGCGGCGGCCCGGTCCATGAGCTGGAGAGAGGGGATACCCCGCTCCCGTATGGCGGCCTGGTCCAGTCCCCGCATCTGTTCCGATGTGGCGATCTTCATCGTTCGACTCCTCCTACAAATTCTCGCATGCTGCCTGCTCCTCCTCCATCACCGCCCGGCAGGGGGTGAAGTCCACCCTGCGGTACAGGAAGGCACCCAGGAACAGGATGATAAAATTGCTCAGCACCATGGCGTACCAGACGCCGGTGCTGCCCACGGCGGTAAAGTGCTTGAAAAACATGATGAGGGGCAGCCGCACCAGCCACAGCCGGGCGGTGGACATCCAGAAGGCGTAGATGGTCTTGCCGGAGCCGTTGAATACCCCCAGATAATTCTGAAAGAGGGACATGAGGGGCTGGGTGAGGAGCACCCAGAACATGTACTCCACGGCGGCCAGACGGGTGGCGCCGTCGTTGCTGAGCAGGCCCGCCAGCTCCTCCCGGAAGGGCAGCAGGAGCAGGCTCCCCACCACGGCCACCAGGAAGCCGATATTCCGGCTCACCCGGTAGGCCTGCCGGGCCCGGGCACCGTTGCCGGCGCCGATGTTCTGTCCCACGTAGGCCGCCAGCACCGAGCCCAGGGCCAGCACCGGCATGAGCAGGATGTTGGAGATCTTGTTGCCGATGCTGAAGGCCGCCGTCACTGCCTCGCCGTAGCTGAGGATGACGGTCTGGAGCACCAGAAAGCCCAGGGAGCTCAGGGCCTGGCTGAAGGCCGCCGGGGCGGCGATGCGGGTCAGGCGGAAGAGGATGGGCCAGGAGAGGGTGATGCGCCCCCACTCCAGGTGGAGGGTCTGCCGCCTGGAAAAGAGGAGGAAGAGGCACACCGGCGCCACGGCCACGTTGCCCAGCACCGTGGCAAGGCCCGCCCCGAAGACCCCCATGCCCAGGCCCTGCACAAAGGCACCGGTGAGGATGATGTTGAAGACCACGGCGCTCACCGACAGGACCACCGGGGTCACCGTGTCTCCCTGTGCCTGCCGCACCGCCTGAAAGGCGGCGAAAATGAAGGTGAATACCAATTCAAAGGAGCGCACCCGCAGGTAGGAGACGCTGCACGCATAGTCGTCGCCTGTCGCTCCGGTGAAGGCCATGACCCAGGGGGCGACCAGATAGAGGAGGGCGTTGAGCACCACACCGAAGAGGACGGCCACCGCCAGCAGCACCCCGGCGTTCTCCCGGGCCTCCTCCCGGCGCTCCGCCCCCAGCAGCTGGCTCACCACCGCCACGCCGGCCACGCCGAAACCCACCTGAAAGGCGGCGAAGATATTGATGAGAGGCCAGGAGATGGACACTCCCGCCTGGGCGGCCACGGAGTTGGCGGTCTGGCCAATGAAGAAGGTGTCCACCAGCTCGTTGAAGGCCTTCATGAAGTTGGCGCCGAACACGGGCAGGGCCAGGGTGAGAAAGGCCTTATAAAGGTTGGGCTCATAGAGCAGCAGCGCCCGCCGGTCCTGTTTCACGCTCCCGCCTCCTCTCTTTTTGCGCTGAACTGTCCCCCATTATAGTCCCTGGATGGTAGTGAGTCAATTTTATCTTGCAATTTTCCTGTAAATGTGGTATAAAGTACATTTGTAAATGCGTAGAAGGGGAAAATAGCGCGAAACCACCGCCAAGAGAGGTCTGGTCACCGGCTGAGAGCCAGACCGCGGACGCCGTGCTTGGTTCGCCCCGGAGCGGCCCTGGAGACAGGGACGGCCCCGCCCGCCGTTACCCGGGCGAGAGTGCCCGCGTGCTGTGCGCGGGAATACGGGTGGTACCACGGAAGGCTGGCCTTTCGTCCCAAATTGATGGGACGGAAGGCTTTTTTGTCGTCCAAATCAGGAGGCAGCTATGGAAAATCCGGATTTCTGGTCCGCGCTGGACGAGCTGATCCGCCGGTCTCGCCTGGTCATCGACCGCCCCCGGGGGTCCGCCCATCCCCGCTTCCCCGCGCTTATCTACCCTCTGGATTACGGCTATCTGGCACAGACCTCCTCCATGGACGGCGAGGGCGTGGATGTCTGGCTGGGCTCCGACCCCGCCCAGACTCTGAATGCCGTCATCTGTACCGTGGACCTGGAAAAGCGCGACAGCGAAGTAAAACTCCTTCTGGGCTGTACCCGGGAGGAAATCCAGCTGGTCCTGGATTTTCACAATCGCAGTCCATCTATGAAGGGCCTGCTCATCCCCAGGCCCGACTCCACGCGATAATCAACATCCGAAAGGAAGAAAGCACCGATGAAAGAACAACTGGCAAACATCCGCGCCCAGGCCCTGGCCGCCTTCGAGGCCGCCGGCGACTCCGCCGCCCTGGACGCCCTCCGGGTCCAGTACCTGGGCAAAAAGGGCGAGCTCACCGCCGTTCTGAAGCAGATGGGCAAGCTCTCCGCCGAGGAGCGCCCCGCCATGGGTCAGCTGGCCAATGAGGTCCGGGCCGCCCTGGAGGAGGCCCTGGAGCGCCGGGGCAAGGAGCTGGAGGCCAAGGCCCTGGAGGACCGTCTGAAGGCCGAGGCCCTGGACGTGACCATCCCCGGCAAGCCCTACAAGGCCGGTCACCGCCACCCCATGTATATCGCCCTGGACGAGATCAAGGACATCTTCATCGGCATGGGCTTCACCGTGCTGGACGGCCCTGAGGTGGAGCTGGCCAAGTACAACTTCGACCGCCTCAACGCCGAGGAGGGCCACCCCTCCCGGGACTGGTCGGACACCTTCTACTTTGACGAGGACTCCCGGGTGATGCTCCGCTCCCAGACCTCTCCCATGCAGGTCCGGGCCATGGACACCATGGAGCTGCCCATCCGCATCATCGCCCCCGGCCGCGTGTATCGGAAGGACGAGGTGGACGCCACCCACTCCCCCATGTTCCACCAGGTGGAGGGCATGGTCATCGACAAGGGCGTCACCATGGCCGACCTGAAGGGCACCCTCAACACCGTGGTGGAGAAGCTCTACGGCAAGGGCACCAAGACCCGCTTCCGCCCCCACCACTTCCCCTTCACCGAGCCCTCCTGCGAGATGGACGTCCAGTGCCACAAGTGCGGCGGCGTGGGCTGCCCCACCTGTAAGGGCGAGGGCTGGATCGAGCTCTTGGGCGCCGGCATGATCCACCCCCGGGTGCTGGAGATGGCCGGCATCGACACCAACGTCTACTCCGGCTGGGCCTTCGGTATCGGTCTGGAGCGCACCGCCATGCGCCGCTTCAAGATCGCCGACCTGCGCCTCATTTTCGAAAATGACGTGCGCTTCCTGGAGCAGTTCTGAGTCTCCGGACCCCGTCCGCGCACCGGGCGGCCCCAGGCTGCCCCTACAATATTAATAAGGGAGTTTTCATATATGAATTTGTCTCGTAAATGGCTCAGCGAGTTCGTCACCGTGGACGCCGGTGACCGGGACTTCGCCGAGGCCATGACCCTCTCCGGCTCCAAGGTGGAGATCACCACCGACCTGGGCGCCGAGATCTCCAACGTGGTGGTGGGCCGCGTCCTCTCCATGGAGCGCCACCCCAACTCCGACCACATGTGGATCTGCCAGATCGACGTGGGCCAGGCCGAGCCCATCCAGATCGTCACCGGCGCCTGGAACGTCCACGTGGGCGACCTGGTCCCCGCCGCCCTCCACAAGTCCACCCTGCCCGGCGGCGTGAAGATCGAGAAGGGCAAGCTCCGGGGCGAGGTCTCCAACGGCATGATGTGCGGCCTCTCCGAGCTGGGCCTGGAGGAGCGCGACTTCCCCTACGCCGCCATCGTCCCCGCCGCCATTCTGGGCGACTACAAGCCCCTGGACAAGGACAAGCCCTCCATCCCTGCCGACATCCAGCCCGGCCACAAGATCTACGGCCCCGTGGTGGCGGCCAGGGTGACCGAGTGCACCACCCAGCCCGACGGCACCTTCCACACCTGCCTGGACCTGGGCGGCTCCACCGCCTCCCCCGACACCATCTGCCCCAACCTCCACGAGGGGGATCTGGTGGCCTACAACACCAAGACGGACGCCATCTGCACCCTGGACGACCTCCACGCCCAGCAGGCCGAGTTCCCCCACTGCATCCCCGACGGCATCTTCATCCTCCGGGAGGACTGCAAGCCCGGCGACGACCTGAAGCCGGTCATTGGCATGGACGACCACGTGGTGGAGTTCGAGATCACCCCCAACCGTCCCGACTGCCTGTCCGTCATCGGCCTGGCCCGGGAGGTGGCCGCCACCTACGACG